>JBAWFQ010000100.1:0-3691 GCA_049592035.1 Terriglobales bacterium | reverse complement strand
GTTCCACTCCTAGCGCTCATGACCAAATCGGGGCTTCGCGAGTCCCCCAAGCTGTCGGAGGTCGATGAGCCGTCGTTTTGAAGTGAAGAAGGCAGATTGAGTTGGGTTTTGAGTGTAATCGCCTGTTCTCGTCAGTTGACAATTCTTGCGTAAGCAGGTCAGGCATGGTTGGAAGATCGCCACGCTGCTACTGCAGCTTCGCGTACTCCGCCTTGGCTTGCTTCAGGATGGGGATGTCGGGGTCGGCGTCTTTCCAGAGGGTGAGGAAATCTTGATATGCGGCCAGTGCCCGGACGCGGGCCGCATCGGCTTCCGCTCCCTGTGAAGTTCTTGACTGCAAGGCGTTGGCGCGGGCTACTCCCAGATGCGCCAACGCCCCCGTCCAGCAGTTCCAGACGATGCCGCTGTGGTCGATGATCTTCTGAAACTCGGCGGCAGCTTCTTTGCCCTGTCCCGCAGCCAGATACGCCTCTCCGCGAACGTACACGTGATAGAGGCAGGAAATATTGTTGACGAACGGAATTTGCCCCAACTCGATATGGGAAGCAGCTTGCAAGGCATGCAGGGCGCTAGTCGGATGCTTTCTATCCAGCGCCAATTGTGCCTGAATCGCAGGTAGCCAAAGCGACTGCATCTGGGTGTCCAATGGGAAGCGTTTTCCAAGGTCTTGAGCGAAAGACTCGGCTTTCGCCGTATCGCCCGCCATGGCAAACGCAAGCGCGGCTTCGGTCTCGACTCCCTGACTCATGGGAGCAAGCTTCAAAGCCTCTGCCGCTACTTGCCGCACTTCCGCAGCGTTGCCATACGCCGCTTGTTGAAGAGCAGCATTCGCCAGATAGATGGCACCACTTTCTTTGTTTTCCGCTCGTACGGCGGAGTCCGCGGCCCGCTTGGTCAACTCCCGCGCTTTGGCAAGATGACCGCCATACGCCTCCGTGTCGGATGCGAGCGCAAGTCCCCAGCTCTCGTAATCGGGCTTACCGGCAAACCACTGTTGCTGTTCCGCCATCGCTCCGGAGTCGGTCCCGAGAAAGGCAAGGGCGTAGAGAGAAAGGCGAAGGAGCGCATCATCGAGTTTTCGCGCCTGTGCCTCGTGGATGATCTGCCGCGTTTCGTCGAAATGTTGCAAGGCAAGAGCGTGGTTGGCGAGATTCCCGTAATTATCTAGCTGATCCGGTGCGAGGCGCACGGCTTGCCTCGTGATCTCCGCAGCTTTCTCATGCTGCCCCTGTAAGGCGAACACTGCGCCCAAACGGCCGTAGGCTGCAGATTCCCGAGGGTAGGTCTCAATCTCCTCCCGATTCGTCTGGACAGCTTTTTCCAACTCCCCGGTCACATTCATATAGTAGTTGGCAGTGATCGCCAGCTTTTCGCGTTCGCTGGCGTGTTCGCGCAGTTGGAATGCTTTGGCATCATACTCACTGGCTCGCGCTGGTTCGCTAAGAAAGACGTAGTCCCTACCCACCGCGTTGTAGGCCACTGCAAAATTCGGATCAAGTTGGATGGCACGTTGAAAGTAAGGCAGCGCTGCGGCGGCGTCTTCGGTGTTAAAGGTCTTCAGTCCAAGGCTGTACGCTTTTAGAGCTTCGAGAGACGATGTAGTGGCGTGTTCGAGCGGAACATCAAACTTCTGTACCGTCGCCAGCGATTCGCCCAACTCAGTTCGCAGCTTGGACGCCACCTCACCCAGCGCGTCCAGCACCTTCTCCTTGGATGTTGCCGTAACCTGTTGCTCGGCCAGCGGGTCTCCGCTCTGGCAATTCACCGCCTTCAACCCCAGCACATACTGGCTGCCCAGACTGGCAATCGACCCGGCAAGATAAGCCTTGCTGCCCGCCCGCTGGCAAAGCTCGCGGGTGACTTCGGGCGTGAGCTTCGTGTCGGCGGGGCGCGTCATTAATTTCAAGGTAGCCGCGACTTTGTTCTCAGAGAGCACATTCAGAAACGGGGATTGGTTCAAAGAAACGCTGAGTGCAGTCTTGAGCGTGTCGTCAAACACCGCATCGCCCGTGCTGTTCGCAAAATCAGCAAGCACGATGGTGTCTTTCTCGGTAAGGGCGCGTGCAGCATGTTGCCGCGAGCGGTAGTAGAGGCCGCCAGCGACCAAGGCAGCCACCAGCAGAGCCGCCACAATATAGCCGTCGGCTCGCGAGAAAGCACGTGGATGGGCGGACGCCCTCGTCCGCCCGGTCGAGCGCAGCTCGCCCGCCGCTGGGACCTTTCCGGAACTCGCCGCCGCAACCCGCCCGGTCTCGATATCCCGCTTCAGCCGTTGCAAATCAGCCCGCATCTCCGCCGCGCCCTGATACCGCAACCCACGATCTTTCTCCAGCGCCTTGCGGACAATCAGTTCCAGCCCAGCCGGGAAGTCGGGATTCAACGACGAAATCGCTGCCGGCTCCTGGTGCAGGATGGCTCCGCAGATTTCGCCCGAACTCGCGCCCTCGAACGGCAGCCTGCCCGTCGCCATCTCGTACAGCACCGCACCGAAGGAAAACAGGTCGGTGCGGGCGTCGAGTGGCTTTGCCTTCACCTGTTCCGGCGACATATACGCAACCGTGCCCAGCATCGCGCCCGGACTGGTCAGCTGGTCGGACGTGACCTCCGTTTCCGTGTTCCCACTCGACAAGGCAGTCTGAGCCGCAACCTTGGCCAATCCGAAATCAAGAATCTTCGCGTGCCCGCGCTCGGTGACGAAAATATTCGGAGGCTTGATATCGCGGTGCACGATCCCCTTCGCATGAGCGGCATCGAGAGCGTCGGCAATTTCGATGGCCAGCGAGAGAATCAATTCCGTTTCCAGCGGACGCCCGCCGATGCGGTGCTTCAGCGTCATGCCGTCGAGATACTCCATGGCGATGAAGGGCCGGCCTTCGCGCTCGTCAATTTCGTGTACGACGCAGATGTTGGGGTGATTCAATGCGGATGCGGCTTGCGCTTCACGCTGAAAACGGGCCAGAGCCTGGGGATCACCGGCAACCTGTTCGGGCAGGAACTTGAGGGCTACAAAACGATGCAGGCGTGTGTCTTCGGCCTGGTAAACCACACCCATTCCGCCGCCGCCGAGTTTTTCGACGATCCGATAGTGGGAGATGGTCTGGCCGATCACGCGCAAAATCTTACGTGGGGAAAACTGGCAAGTCAATGAAAGCGATGGGGTTGTCGGATGGCTCAAGAGGATGGTTGGCGAAACATCTCGATTACACTTATCCGGGCGGGGTTTGAAAAACTCGCCATCAACTCGCCATCAAAACTAGGCAATTTAGAGGGTGTTCTTGGCCCTTTCGAGTGCGGAAAAGCTAGATGGGGAAAGGGTTTTAGGTCGTTGACCTCAAAATTGACACGGTAGAGGTGCAGTCTCAACGAGTGTTCACAACATCTCTAACGACAGTCGTTATGACATCAGCTATCGAATGTTCACACGCAGCGGTGAGCAAAGTCACTGAAATATTGGCCTTTTGTGTGAGCTAATTGCAGCAGGGTGACAGAGTGGGAGGTGGTCGTCATGCCCACGATTCTCTGCATAGACGATGATGCGAACTTTCTCGAACTTGAAAAGAGCATTCTAGAGACGAACGGATACACGGCTGTTATAGCCTCTGACGGCCTAACCGGGATTACACTCGCTTCCAAGAGCCCTATTGATGTAGTTGTGCTCGCTTTCAAGATGAGGGCAATGAATGGCGGCCAA
>JBAWFQ010000099.1:0-31099 GCA_049592035.1 Terriglobales bacterium | reverse complement strand
CTGTTTAGCCGCTGAGGGCAGACTGCGGGGCAGAAGCTAGTTTTTCAGCAATCTGTTCCGCCGCTGAGGGGCGACTGCGGCGCTGCGTCCCCGGTTCATCCGCTATCAATTCAGGTCGTCCAACACGATGAATTGCGGATTCAGATCCTCCACACCCTGCTGGTCCGTAAGGATCAGCGTTCGAATCGAGCCCTCGTTAGGCCCGCCGACAACGAAGGTCTGCTGAAAGACTGGTGTTGTCGTCCCCGCCGCGCACACATACACCGTGTAGCCGCCGCCCGTGGTGTTATATTTTTCCGGCACGTACTTGCTCGTCACCTGGTAGGCGAGGCCGCCGATTGTAGCCGGCGGCGTAAGGCCCTCGACCTGGGCCGGCTGGATGTAAATATCCACTGAGCTGCCGCTGCCGTTGGGTCCGCTAGGCGAGGCATTAATCACGCGAAAATTGATGATGCCATTAGCCGGTTCCGTGTCGTCGTCGATCGGATTCAAGATGACAACGTTATCGCCCTCGAAGCCAGTATCGAATCCAGTGGCCACCACCGTGTAGTAGTTCCCGGCGATCAGTTTAACGTTGGGCGTACTGAAGGCTATGGTGGAGGTGCCCGTCACTAATCCTTCGATCGTGTCAATACCTTCCGCCACTGCCGTATAGCCTTTTGACGGCGCCAAATTGCTGAATGCGACGTTGGTAAAGTATTTCGTCCCATTGACCTCGATATCCAACGCGTCGGCGTCCTCAATGGCATGGACGAAACGAACCCGCGGTTGGCCGCCGGAATTGCAACTGACCGTAATCATGCTTAGGGCCGCAATACCCGATGCCAGAAGCAGGGCCTTCAAAAAGCGGAACATCTCGATTCTCCCAAGGGCGCTTCGCTGGTAAGCAAGGAGGATTCTAGCAGTTTGTCAGGTGGTTCGCCGGGCCTCGGTCGGGGCCCGGTTCCTTATTTTTCACTTGCAGCAAGACGTCCATCCGCAGGCAGTTCCCCCGCGATTAATTGACGTCATGCAGAATTATTTGGTCGGTTTGGCTGGTATTAAATCCAGTCTGCGTAGAATTGTCCGTGAGTACGATGGTGCGAATCGCGCCCAAGGTTGCGCTGCCGAAGTTGGGGATCAGAAAGCTAAAGACTACGGTCCCTTCCGGTTCATAACACACATACCCAGTGAAACCGGTGTTGAGGGAGTTAAAGCCTTGCGGTATATAACCGCTCGTCGCCGTAGTTGGCGCGGAAGGGGCGGTGACGGTCATCGTAACACTGGCGTTCTGAATGCCCGGCCCTTCGCCATTGGATAGGTTCGGGAGGATGTAAATAAACACCTGATTGGGCGAGCTAATCGCTGCGTCAATAACGCGGAAACTCACCTGCCCATCCGCCGGTTCCGTGTTGTCGTCCGCCGGAGTCAAGAAGACAACGCCGTTGGTGTTGGCAGTGGTGCCCGTTGCGACTACCGTGTACTCCGTTCCAGAGCTCAGGTTAACGTTCGAGGTGCTGAATACCTCCGTGGTGCCGCCGGATAGCACCCCCTCGATCGTGACACTGCCCGAAGCCACGGACCTATAGCCTGACGACGGCTGATAGCTGGGGAACGTTATCTCGGTAAAGTCCCTCCCTCCGTTGAAATCGATATCCATTTCGGGCGATTCCGCGATAGCGTCCACGAAACGAGCCTGCGCCTGACTGGAATTACAGCTGGTGAGAACGAGTCCCAAGCCGGTAAGCGCGAGCACAAGGGCCAACGTAAGAGGCAGGGTTTTCAAGAAACGACGCATAGTATTCTCCAATGGCAGTTTGGGATTCTGGGTAAGAACATGAGATGCGAATATCGTAATCCCAGGTTTTACGCACATGTGTAAAATTTTGTATCGGCGAGTCTAAGTTAGCATAATTTCGCGCGAAACGCTGATCTGTGAATCGTCGGCCCAATCCGAATTCAAGCAGAAAGCCCGCGACAACCATGCCGAAGAAGGCCCAAAACAAGAATCGTGGCAGCGGTAAAGATAGCAGTAGGGACGAAGACAAAAACAAAAGTAGAGATAAAAATAGCACTAGTAATGAAGCCAAGCGCACCCGCGTCGTGCGTTGTATCCGCGCCCTGCCCGTGGGAACCGTCTCCAGTTACGGAGCAATCGCGAAAGCATCGGGCTGGCCTGGAGCCGCTCGCCAGGTAGTGCGCATCCTGCGGCAGGTTCCCGGACTGCCCTGGCACCGCGTAGTCGGCGCAGGCGGCGCCATCAAGTTGCCCGGAGAAGGCGCCGCCGAACAAAAATTTTGCCTGCGCATGGAAGGTGTGACCTTCCGCGGAGCCCGCGTGGATATGAAGCGCCACGAATTCCGTTTTCCAAAAGCGAAAGGGTTTAGCAGCCGGCGGTGATAGCTGCCACAAGGGAAACCTGGTGTTATCAACGACTTGGAATCGCTGTTATATGTACATATTTATATGTACAAAAAGTGTAACTACAAAATGTTTCACGTGAAACATTTGTACATGCAATCCTGCCCATCCCGCCGGCCGGCGCTTTATATCCTTGAAAGTCAAAGGGTTACGCGCGCGCCGGCAACTTTCCTTCCAGCAGATCAAAGAGCCCCTCCACCGGGCAGCGCAGCCCGACATAGAAGCTCCCGAACAGCGCATAGACGGCGCTGACATGATCGAAGCGCATCTCATAGATCAGCTTCTTGAAAACCAGCGGATCGTCGGCAAACAAGTCAACGCCCCACTCCCAGTCATCGAACCCAATCGAGCCCGTGATGATCTGCTTCACCTCTCCCGCATAGCGCCGTCCAACCAGCCCATGCTCATTCATCTGCCGTTGCCGCTCCTCCATGGGAAGCGTGTACCAGTTCTTTTCTTCGCCGCGCCGGCGATCCATGGGATAAAAGCACACATACCGATTCGGCGGCATCGCCGGAAATAATCGTGGCTTCATCGCCTCTTTCTGGCGAGCGATCGTGTCCGCGATCGCCTTTTTCCATTCTTCCGAATGCGGTTCCACACCGCGCTCGGCCAGCGCCTTATAGGTTTTCAGCGTGGATTCATACAGCCCCAACTCAATCACCGACAAATAGGAAGTCGCAGGCTCCAGAAAATCATGCAGTCGAAGCCGCGACAAATCGAGTTCTGCCTGATTGAGCTGATCGAAGCTTGGGCGAAAATGAATCAGCATCAGGTCGCCCTTGTGTCCAAGCAACGAAAAGAGCGCGGACTGCCCATCGCTCCTGGCCTCCATCTCGCCCAGCAATTTAGCGGCTTCGGCGGCGATCTCACGGCGGACGTCCTCGGCCGTGCCGCGCCATGCCGTCCAGCGGAAGCGCATCATCTGGTGAAGCGTGGCAAAGCCTTCAAGCGTCAGCGGCACTGCGGGCAGTTGCCCCGCGGCAACCGGCAGAGTTTCGGGATGAGTTGGATGACGAGGATTCATGGGTTTACCCTGGCAGCTATTGTAATCAATCGGGTGATCGCGCCATCGGGTCATCTGGCCATCGAAAGTCAAAGGCCTTTGAACTTAGATGGCCAGATGGCCGATGGCCCGATCACCCGATCCCTCGCCCGGGGTATCCTCGCCGCCACCGCTGGCGGATTGCTCCCACACGCGCCGGTGTGCTACAAGCAGCTATATGCGCAAATGGATGAGCGAGCGCTTGAAGCGCCGCAAGAAGGCGGGAACCGGTACCACCAAGGAAGCAAGCAATGCCCCGGCGCCAGAACCACTGCAGCCGAGGTTCTACGACGATGAGCCGGCCGCGCCAACCGCCGGACCAACCGCAGCACTGGGCAACGTCTCCGCGGAAGCTCCAGTAGTCGAGTCGCGTCGTGCATCGAAACCGGAGCCGGAACCCGCTGCATCTGAGCCCGTTGTGTCTTCGACCGCATCTGCCTCGGACGCTGAACCGAAGCCACGACCGTCGCGCCGTCGTCGCAGCCGCGGAGGTCGTGGTGGATCTCGTCCGCGGCCATCAGAGTCGCCCGCGATCGTCGAACCTTCAACCGTAGAGGTGTCCGCTCCAGAGGCATCTGTAGCGGAAGCATCCGTCCCTGAGCCAGTGGTTGCCGAAAAGCCGCCTGCTCAGATGCCGCCCTCGGTTTCGTTACCAGTTCCCGCAGTGCCGGCTCAGGCGGCCGCTCCCGCCCGCGCCAGCAAGGGAACGGTAGTGCTCGCGATCGGCTTGCCGGGATCGGGCAAGAGTTCGTGGTTCAAGCGCCACAACATTCATCCGCTTTCAAGCGATCTGCTGCGCGAACTGCTTTTCGATGATGCCCAGGAACAGCGCTTTCAGGATCTGGTTTTTTCCAACCTGCGATCGATGCTCAAGGCGCGCCTGGTTGCACGCCGTCCCATGAACTACGTCGATGCGACCAACCTCACGCCGCACGACCGCCATAGCTGGATCAAGCTGGCCAAGGATTACGGCTACGATGTGCAAGGTGTGTTCTTCGATGTTCCCCTGGAGATTTGCCTGGAGCGCCACCAGCGCCGTGGCCGCGCCGTCCCGGAAGATGTCATGCGCAAGATGGCCGGCAAGTTGAAGCCGCCGACGTTCGAGGAGGGCTTCTCGAAAATCACAGTAGTGCGTGTGAAGCAAAAAGAGGCGACGGCCGGGTAGAGACGCCGGAATCAGTCGCTGGTCGGTAGTCGTTCGCGGTTTGCCAACGACTGGGGACTAACGACCAACGACTGACTCTCACCCCTTCAAATGCGGCAGCAGCTCTCGAAACGCGGGCGCGCCCGACGACCGCAGCAGCTCATAGATCATCATTTCCGTCGAAGAAAGAATGGCTCCGGCCGAGCGCATGCGATCCAGTCCAATGCGCCAGTTTAGTTCCGTCCGCGAGCTAACCGCATCGGAAGCCACATGCACCAGATAGCCTTCCCGCAGCGCTCCGAGTGCAGTTTGCATCACGCAAATGTGCGTTTCCATGCCGCACAGCAGTACTGTCGTACGTTGACCTGGTAAGCGTTTGAGCAAGGAGCAGAACACGTCGCTGCCGAAGCAAGAGAACGTCAGCTTGTCGATCGGCGGATTGTCCGGCAAGAGCGATGCAACCTCCGGCACAGTGTTCCCCAAGCCCTTGGCGTATTGCACCGTGACCAGCGCCGGAATCTTCAGAATTCCAGCCAGGCGAATCAGCAGTTGTACATTTCGCACCAGCCGTTCTTTCTCCCAGATGGGCGGCAGCAATTTCTCCTGCATGTCGACGACGATCAGGGCGCACTGCTCGGCCTCCAGCGGACGCCGCGCCATCTCTTCGTAATCGCTTTCGATGGTTGCAATATTTCCCATCGTGACTGTTCCGTTCAAAATCCCGCTGCTCGTCATGGCCACTCCTCGTTTATTAGATAGTTTCTTAGATAGCGACGCTTAGAGCGACGTCCGTCTGCCACAGATTTTAACGCAGGGACAAGGCGTGATTGTGGAGATCAGGTCATCGGGCCATCGGGCCATCGGGTCATCTAAGATCAAATGCTCTTGACTTTCGGTGGCCAGATGACCCGATGGCCCGATTATTTCTTGAACTCAGGTAGAATGATTTAGAATTTAGGCACAGCCCGGTCGTTCAACGGTAGGACTGCAGCCTCTGGAGCTGCGTATCGGGGTTCGAATCCCTGCCGGGCTGCCACCTCTCGGTTTCTCAATTCCAATCGTTCAGAGGCGCAGCCGACGGGTCGGTCAGGGCGATCAATTTTCCCAGCGGATAATCGTGGTGAGTAAGCGGCGTCTCAGGTTCAGGATTGACAATCGCGAGCACATCGCCGCTGAGAATTCCACGAATCAACAGACGGTCACCTTCGATCGCAACGACTCGGTATTGCTCATCAAAGATCGATAGCCTTCCCATGGGCATTAGATGCGCAACTTGAGGTCGGCGATTGCCGGTTGGCGTCATTGGGGCTTGGAGAGTGCGAGAAACTTGACAATGCTGGCCCATTAGACTAGCATTATTAATGAGCAAGTAACCCGTTCTTACTCGTCAGGTTCCTCTTAAGTAAGCCATCTGAAAATTGTCTGCTCTTCGATTGCTCGGAAGAGTGCGAGTCGCGACACCGTTGATGCGCTGGGAGTGTGCCAGCTCCAAACCCAGGCTCAGCGTGTTGCCAGCGTTAAGACAAATCGAAGAACCGAAGGGAACCATGAAAAACATCAAATTCGTTGTAAAAGTGAACCGTGGCGCGCATGCCCCGCAATACGTACTCCGCGTTGATCGGCTTCCCATCCAAACGACAACCAACCGCAAGCTGGCCCTGGTGATGGGAAGGTTTACGGCGGAGGACGCCGTCAAATCCATGCAAAATTCCCATTGCATTCCGGAGTTGGTCTCCGTACGGGTGACTGCCTAGGCTGAATCAGGCCGCGATCGCCGCAAGTGCCCTGTTGTTTTGTCGGATCAAGTTATGCAAAAACGTGAATGTTCGGATTGTGGTGGCGAGTTGGTTCTGGCAGTGCGCGGCAGCCAAGCTTCGACCACTCACGCTCCAACCCTGATGACCAACGCCGTGACCAGTTGGAGATGCGGCACCTGCGGCTCCGCCTTTTCCGCCGCGCAACTTAGAGAAGACAAGCGCGGCCGCGCAAAAGCCGCGACCCGCGCTTGAGTGTTTAGAATTTCCCCGCGCCTCTAGCTTTGCAATGCCGGCGATGTCTTCCGAATCATCTCCAAAAGAAGTACGCGGTCAGGCATAAGCAGTTCAGCCACGCGTTCCTTGTTAACCTGCGCGACGATGATTTGCCCAATCTCGGTGTGTACATCCGAGAAGATCCCCACACTCTTCATCCGTTGCGTCTGAAACTCGTTGTCCTCGGTCGGCGTAACATAGTGGACCGAGCTCGCGCTGTAGCGGTGAATCAGAAACAGTTGCGAAACCGTCATGAGCCGCTTCTTCCGCACCGGAGCAAGCGTGTTCGAGTCGCGAACCGACAGAATGCCGCGTCCATGGCGATCCAAAATGTAGGCAAACACGATATTGGCAAGCTTCTCCCCGCTGGCCTCGTTCAGCACACTCAGCTCTAATAGCTCCGAGCCCGCCGTGTGCGGGCGCAGCAGTACGCGAATCTTTTCCTTGTAGTCGTTGTGCTTGCTCCAGTCCGCGAGCCATTCTTCGAGCAACTTGGTTGGCACCTCGGTCTGCACCAGATGCTGAAACTGCGTTGACCCCTTGCCCATGGCCTTGGTCGCTGCGGTGCGTCCTGACGAAGCCATCAAAGCGGCGTCCAGGCGCGGCCCTCCGACCAAAGTCTGCGGCGTCCGATACGGCGATTCGATCAGCCTGAACTTGCGTTGCAAGCGCGCCAGCGCCAGCATCCCATCCTGCTTCAGCGCGGTTGCGAACTCCTCGGCAGCCAGGCCGTCGATCTGATGGCCACCATAGGTGATGAAGTTGAACACGAAGCCTAGTTTCCCAAGTTCCTCCGGGAACCGCTTCATCTGCTCGTCGTTCATCCCCGTGGTATCCCAGCTGAATGACGGCGACAGGTTGTAAGCCAGCATCTTGTCGGGGAACTGCGCATGAATGGCGCGGGCAAATTTCGCGGCATCCTCGAGATCCGCCGTCTTGGTCTCCATCCACAAGATGTCGGAAAAGGGCGCCACCGCCAGCGATTTGGCGACAGCGTAATCGATCCCCGCCTGCACGTGATAGAAACCTTCGGGAGTCTTCGGCAATTCGCAATCCCAGATGACGTGAATGCCCATCGACTTCGCTCGTTCGCGCGCTTCGTAAAAAGAAGCCCGTTTCGCGAACGCCAGCCACTCGTCTACAGTCACGTCGAAACGCTCGCCCTCGGCCAGACGGAACTCGAGCACCTCGGCGACCGCCATGCCGTAGGTCTTCATCCCCGCTTCCGCCCGCCAGGCGTCCACAAAGCGCGTATCGATCTTGTCGAGCGCTGCATCCAACTCAGCCGCCGACATATCTCGCAGAGCCGGTGCGCGCTCGGTGATTACGGACATGAGCCCCACCCGCTCCAGCCAATCGAACGCCGCCGCGTACTCGGCCTCGGACATGGCAAAAAGCATGTGACCGCGAACCTCGTCGACGCCGAGTTCGAAAAGCTTCCTCAGGATGGCCAGATATCCGGCCTTGTAGCTCGGCAGATCGACGTTTGTGGCGCCCAGGATGAAAGGCTGGTCGCGCTCGTCGCTCCGGCTCTCAATGAAAGTTGCGGACTCGGCATCGGTTCGGGCTACAAGAATGCCTGGAACCCGCATGATATCGAGCTGCAGCCGCGCAGCATTGAGACGCTTGATCTGCTCGTCCTCAGCCACTACCACCTTACCGCCCTGATGGCCGCATTTCTTCGCTCCCGGCTTCTGATCTTCGATGTGGTACCCCGGCACTCCGACTTCGACAAAGCGGCGGATCAGATTGCGTACGTGCGCGTCGCCACCGTGACCGGTGTCGGCGTCCGCGATGATGAATGGCCGAAAGTCGACGGCCGGCGTCGCCTTGCGCTGCTCTTCGCTCATGCGCGCTCGCGCGAAGTGCTGATTCTTGTCGGCGGTCAGAAGCGCCCGCACCAATCCGGCGGCTTCGTCTGGCACTTGGCTAAGCGGATAGCTGGCCAAATCCGGTCCCGGATCCTCCGCCAGCGATCCCCTGGCCGACGTTGCCCAGCCGCCGAGGTAAATGGCTTCCATCCCAATGCGCTTCATCATGACCGTCTGGCCCGGCGAATAGGGACCAAAAGTGGTGATCTGTTTGCGCTCGTCGAAGAGTTCGCGCAACCGCGTGTAGAACGCTTCCGCAGCCTCTCGCGCCACGGTGTAGTCGCCCGAAAACGAGCCCTGCTGCTCCGCCACCTGTCGCGGAGAGTAGAGACGGGTGATGCCGTCGAATCGGGGCCTCGCGAACCATTCCTTCGCGGCTGCGACCTGTTGCTCGAACGTTTGCTCGAACTTTGTCATCGTGGTTTTCTGATTCTCAGCGCTGATCAACACCGTACCGCCTCCATGGAGATTCGAATATTCAGATAATTGCGTTCCAGCTCATCGGTAATGCAGCCATACTACTCTTCTTCCAACGCGGCGGCTGCCCTCTTCGGAGCGAGTTTCGTAAACTGCTAGTGGATAGGGAGCGCTTCACGGCCCGCGGAAAAACGCACGATGGTCGAACAGTCGTGGAAGAGCGGCCCTTCCGGGCCGCGTAACCCGTACGGAATGAGCACGGGCTTTAGCCTTGGCAGACTAGTCTCCCGAAGGCAGCAATTCGTCGTCCCAGCAATTTCCTGCCAGAGACGGATAGTAAAGAGCCGACGCCGCGGAACTGTAGCTGTTTCCCAACTCCGCGATTGTGTCGTCGATGTTGCTGCTGTGCCGGTTGTAATTCGAAGTCGTCATCTTCTCACCCCACTCAAGAATTCGCGTCCTGAATCCGCGTCCACCAGCAGTAGACCCCGAAACGCCCCATCGGGCAAACTGCCAAGTCCATCCGGGACTACTGGGTCAAAATGACCTAGTGCGCCGCGCTTGCGCCAGCTGGGGGCTATGATGTTCACTTATGAATGCCATGACTTCCCTCCAGAACCATGCGAGTGAGAGCCAGACCCTGACTGACCTCGAAAACAGCGTTCTTACCCCGGAAGCCCGGGCGTTCCTGCTGAAGCTGGCCGCGCGTTTCGAGCCCCGTCGGCGGGAATTGCTGGCGCGGCGCCGGACCGTGCAACAAGAAATCGATCACGGCAAGTCTCCGCATTTTCTGCCGGAGACGCCTGCCATCCGCCAGGGCGATTGGAAAGTGGCGCCGATCCCGAAAGATTTGCAAGATCGCCGCGTCGAGATTACCGGCCCGGTCGATCGCAAGATGATCATCAACGCATTGAACTCGGGCGCCAATGTTTTCATGGCCGACTTCGAGGACTCGAATTCTCCGACCTGGAGCAACAACATCGAAGGCCAGCAGAACTTGCGCGATGCCATTCTTGGAACGATTCGCTACGAAAGTCCGGAGGGAAAAAAGTATCAGCTTGGCGCCAATCTCGCGACGCTGGTGGTGCGGCCGCGCGGATGGCACCTGGACGAAAAGCATTTTTTGGTCGAAGGCAAACCAATCTCGGGCGCGCTGTTTGATTTTGGCCTTTTCTTTTTTCATAATGCCGCGACTCTGCTAAGCAAAGGCACTGGCCCTTATTTCTACCTGCCGAAGCTGGAGAATCACCTCGAAGCCCGTTTGTGGAACGATGTTTTCAATTTTGCCCAGGACGAACTGAAAATTCCGCGCGGGTCGATTCGCGCCACCGTCCTCATCGAAACCATTCTGGCCGCGTTCGAAATGGACGAGATTCTTTACGAATTGCGCGAACATTCCTCGGGGCTGAATTGCGGGCGCTGGGACTACATCTTCAGCTTCATCAAAAAGTTTCAGGCGCACCCTGAATTCATTCTGCCCGATCGGTCGCTGGTCACGATGGAAACGCATTTCCTCAGTTCCTACGTCGAACTGCTGGTCGAAATCTGCCACCGCCGCGGCATCCATGCCATGGGAGGAATGGCGGCGCAGATTCCCATCCGCAACGATGCCGCCGCTAACGAACAGGCGCTCGATAAAGTGCGGCGCGACAAACTCCGCGAAGTGCAAGCCGGCCACGACGGCACCTGGGTGGCGCATCCCGGCCTCGTTCCGGTAGCCAAGGAAATTTTCGACAAGTACATGCCCGAACCGAATCAGATTTCGAAGCCACGAACGCATCGCACCATCGAAGCGCGGGATCTTCTCGAGGTTCCCAAGGGCGATATCACCGAGGCCGGGTTGCGTTGGAATATCGACGTCGGCCTGCAGTATCTGCATTCGTGGCTGCAGGGGTCGGGTTGTGTTCCGATTTACAACCTGATGGAAGACGCCGCCACCGCGGAAATCTGCCGCGCCCAGGTTTGGCAGTGGCTGAGGCACGGCGCCCGCCTTAAAGATGGCAAGCTTGTAACCGATGCCATGGTGGAAGAGATTATCCATAAGCGAGCAGCCGAACTGGGCAGCAACAACGACAAGAAGTTGCAGCAGGCGGCCCGAGTTCTCGAAGAGTTGACCACAAGCCGGGAATTTGCCGAGTTTCTCACCCTTGCCAGTTACGATTTATTGGACTAAAACGTCAATGAATGGTGACGGGCGCGCGCAGAGGTACTCCGGCCAGCCTGCCGATTGACGCAGGCTTTCTTTCGCAGCTACAAGAGCATGTTGCCGCGCGCGAAATTGAACGCGGAATCGCCTGTCTGCGCTCGCACCAGGATCTGATTACCCATCTCGATCCCTCCGAGGAGAACGCCGCGCGCCTGTTGGCGCAGCTCGCCATATGGACGGACATCGGATTCGCGGCGCCGCCACTGCGGCAAATTCTGAAGCGCTTTGAGGCAGCAAAGCGCTCGAAGCTCTCCATTGCCGACTACATCTGCCTGCGCTTCGCCGAGGGCATGGCCGCGATGGTCGAGGAGGCGATGGAGCCGGCCATTGCTCATTTCGACTTCGTCCTCAGCCTGAAAGAGGAGTTGGACGACCGCTTTCTGCTGGCCATCGTTTATTTCTGGAAGGGTCGCTGCCTGCGCCGGCGAGGCGACTACGACGAAGCCCTGATCTACACCTGCAAGGGAAGAGACTTGGCGCTGGAGTCAGGGCATCCGCGCATGGCGGCCGTGATGCGAGTGCTCGAAGGCTGGCTGTTGTTCCAGCAGGGCAAATGGAAAGAAGCGGTGCGCATTTCGCAGCAGGCGGAAAATGTGCTGCGCGAGACTGACGATTATGTGACGCTCGGCAACATTCAATCCTTCTATGGGCGCATGGCGCGCCGCGAAGGCCGTTTCGACAAAGCGATTGAGTTTTTCGAAAACGCGATCCGCTATTACGGCAAGCGCGATCCACGCCATCCGAACCTGGCGCGATCCTTGGCCAACATGGCGCTCGCCAAGCGCGGCATCGCTCTCCAGTTGCAGAAGAGAATCGACCGCGAGGTGCAACGCCGCCGCAAGACTTCAACCAGCCGCAGTCGCAGTGCCAGCTCCGATGACAAACCAGGCGCCACCAGCCGGAATTCGCGGGGGCATGATTATCGCGGTCGCCTCGCTCAACTCCGCCGCGAAGCCCTCGACCACCTCAAGGCGGCGCAGGCCATCTATCAACAGCGACCGAACCATCACGGGGCCGGCACCGTTTACCTGAATGCCGCCTACATCCACCTCGACAGCGGCGACTTTCAGCGCGCCGAGCAAGAAGCCGCCTCGGGGTATGAGGTAGCCGAAGAAAAGCAAGACTATATTCTGATGGGCCGGGCGCGCATTCTGCAGTGCATGATTGAAAATGCGAAGGTGGAGGAAGAGATCGGCGAAGGCGCCGACCCGGGCAGCCACGCACGCCGCGCCCTGGAGTTCAGCCAAGAGGCGATTGACCTGGCCAAGCATACCCAGCACCATCTGCTGCTGGCGAATGCCCATGTATGGCGGGGACTGACCCAGTGCAATTCGTTTTTCGACAATCCGGAAGCGGCCCGCGAGTCCTATGATCTGGCGCGGGCATCCTGCGGAACGAATCAGCCCGACAATAACATGGCCCAGGATCTGCAGACGCTAAGCGCGAAAATTCTGCGCAAGGGAAGTCTCCATCCAGCGCTGAAGGCATGGTCGCAAGGCGCGGTAGGTGAGAAGACATTCCGGCAAATCAGCGATGAGTTTGCCGAGATCGTAATCGCGCAGGTGTGGGAGCGCGAAGGGCGCAAGGTGTCGCGAGTGGCGTCGCGGCTCTCGATTTCTCCCAAGAAAGTGCGCCGCATCCTGGCCCGCGTGGGTCGCCGCAAGCCGAGTTCGCGCTAGCATCCGGTGGTGCAGGCGGCGACCGCAATAGGCGGCCATGGCCAGAGATGTCTGCGATTACTCGGTATCCTGAGCGAAGCGAAGGGCCTGCTTTTTTCTGGGTGCAAGCGAGAGCAGGTCCTTCGCTTCGCTCAGGATGACAATTGTGCAACTGACAACGGTGCGACTTGCGTCCATTATGCGATATATTAGTAAAATAGTAGAGTTAGTTGTATTTCCTAATAGGAAAAACTCATAGTAGGGTGCTCGTTCAAAAGAATCGAACCTTCAGGTTAGAGAATCGAAATTCTATGAAAATCGCAAACAATGTAACGGAACTGATTGGCCACACTCCCCTGGTGCGTTTGAACCGGGTCACCGAGGGCGCGGTCGCCGAAGTCGTGGCGAAACTGGAGAGCCAGAATCCTCTGGCTAGCGTCAAAGACCGCATCGGGGTCAGCATGATTGCCGATGCCGAAAAGGCGGGAAGAATTCAGCCGGGCAAAACCGTTCTGATCGAGCCGACCAGCGGTAATACCGGAATCGCTCTCGCTTTTGTAGCCGCGGTCAAAGGCTACAAGCTCATCCTTACGATGCCCGAGACCATGAGCTTGGAACGCCGCGTACTCCTCCTCGCTCTCGGGGCCGAGATCGTCCTCACCCCCGGTCCTCGCGGAATGAAGGGAGCGGTTCTGAAAGCCGAAGAACTGCTGGCCAATACTCCCAACGGCTACATCCTCCAGCAATTCGACAACCCCGCAAATCCAAAGATTCATTTCGAAACGACCGGTCCCGAGATCTGGGAAGACACCGACGGCCGCGTCGATTTTCTGATCTCCGGAGTAGGTACTGGCGGAACCATCACCGGCGTCTCCGAATACATCAAGGCCAAGAAGCCGTCGTTCAAAGCCGTGGCCGTCGAGCCGGTCGATAGCCCGATTCTTTCCGGCGGAAAACCAGGGCCGCACAAAATTCAGGGAATCGGCGCCGGTTTTGTTCCCAGCATCTTGCGCCGGGATTACGTTGACGAAGTCATTACCGTCAGCAATGAGGACTCCATCAACATGGCGCGCCGGCTCCCGCTGGAAGAAGGTTTGCTCGTAGGCATCTCGTCGGGAGCGGCGGTGGTCGCGGCATTGCAGGTGGCGCGGCGCCCTGAAAATGCCGGAAAATTGATCGTCGTGGTTCTGCCTTCGTTCGGCGAGCGCTATCTGAGTAGTATTCTCTTCGAAGGACTCCGGAACCAGGCGTTGCAGATTCCGACATCGCAAGTTCCGGCCTGATCTTCGACATACTAGACTCATGCCGCATCTGCTGTCGCTAATCCGCGAGGACGTTGCCACCGTGCTCGACCGCGATCCCGCGGCGAAGTCGCGTCTGGAAGTTTATCTTTGCTACTCGGGGCTGCACGCGGTGTGGTTCTATCGCATGAATCACTGGCTGTGGAACCACAATTTCTTTCTCGTGGCGCGCTGGTTGTCGCAGGTCGCGCGCGGGCTGACCGGCATCGAGATTCACCCCGCGGCGCAGATCGGCCGGCGTTTGTTCATCGATCACGGAATGGGTGTAGTAATCGGCGAGACTGCTATCGTCGGCGAGGATGTAACCCTCTACCAGGGTGTGACGCTCGGCGGGACCGGCAAGGAACACGGCAAGCGCCATCCCACGCTGCTCGACAATGTGGTCGTTGGCGGAGGCGCGAAGATTCTTGGCAACATCACGGTCGGCAGCAATTGCCGGATTGGCGCCGGCTCGGTTGTGCTGCGCAATGTGCCCGACGATTCCACCGTGGTCGGCGTGCCCGGACACATTATTCTTCGGGAAGGCAAGCGCGTGGTCATCACCGATCCCAAACAGATCAACGATCCGCTCTCCGAGGCTTTGGCCTCGGTCGCATCCGAAGTGAATCGACTAGCGGAACGAGTGCGGGTGCTGGAGGGTACCGGCGGAAGTGAGCCCCTTTCCGAATCCATGCAGCGCATCATCGAAGATATCGATTACCAAATCTAGCACTGTACTCTGATGGAGCTCGACCTGAGTGAGAATTGTCATCCTGAGCGAAGCGAAGGACCTGCTGTTTCGCCGCAAGAAGCAGGTCCTGCGCTTCGCTCAGGATGACAATTCGTGAGAAGTGACTTTCGCCAGCGGCTTCAGCAACGTAACCCCCACTCTTAAGCAGACCCAAGTATGATTGTCGTACATTTTTTGGGTCGAACTTTTCAGGAATGAAATACGGCTTTGTAATCGATAACCGCAAGTGCATCGGATGCCACGCCTGTACGGTAGCGTGCAAAACCGAGAACCAGGTGCCGGTGGGCGTGAACCGGACGTGGGTCAAGTACGTCGAGAAGGGCGTTTTCCCCAATACGCGCCGCGTATTTCAAGTCACCCGTTGCAACCATTGCGAGAAGCCGCCCTGCGTCACCATCTGTCCCGTGACTGCGATGTATCAGCGCAAAGACGGTATTGTCGATTTCAATTCCGAGCGCTGCATTGGCTGCAAAGCTTGCATGCAAGCCTGTCCGTACGATTCGATTTATATCGATCCCGACGATGGTACTGCCACCAAGTGCCACTTCTGCGCCCATCGCACCGAGGTCGGACTGGAACCCGCCTGCGTAATCGTGTGTCCCGAACACGCCATCATTGCCGGAGATCTGAGCGACCCAGCCAGCGAAGCGGCTCAACTGGTAGCTCGCGAACCAGTGCGTGTGCGCAAGCCGGAGCAGGGAACTGAGCCCAAACTCTATTACATCGATGGAGATGAAAGTGCCATCGTGCCCACCGCGGCACGCCACGAGTCGATTTATATGTGGTCGCAAAGGAACGCGGCGGTGTTTGGTGGTGGCGCCATTTATCCGCTCGATAGCCCGTTGCTGCAAAAGGATGCTGTGGCCGCCTATGACGTTTCCCATGCGCGTCCGTGGGGGTGGCAAGTTCCGGCCTACTGCTGGACTAAGTCGGTCGGTGCGGGCGCGCTTGCCGTTCCGGCGATCGCCATGCTGCTCGGAAGACTGTCAGGCGATCGCGTCCGCGATATTGCGCTGGCGACGGTCGCGCTCCTGTTTACGGCTCTCACTACGGTGCTGCTGGTTTGGGATCTCGACCATAAAGAACGATTCCTCAGAGTGGTGTTCACGCCGCAAAGCAAATCGTGGCTGGCGCGCGGAGCGTTCATTCTGATCACGTACAGCACGTTGTGCGGCGTCTTCTGGCTGGCCGCGGTTGCGCGCTTTTCGCTTGCGACTTCAATTTTGTTGTGGCCCACGGTGCTGGTTGGATTTTGCGCGGCCGCGTACACTGCGTTTCTCTTTGGACAATGCGAAGGTCGCGATCTGTGGCAAACGCCGCTCCTGCCGGCACATTTGGTCGTGCAAGCATTGCTCTGCGGATCGGCGGTGCTGGCACTGCTTCCGGAATCGATCGGTGGTTCGTCGCGGGCGCTCTCATTTGCGGTTCCCACGTTGGCCATCACTTTGGGATTGCACTTGCTGATGTTGCTGGGCGAGGTCGCCATGCCCCACACCACCGACAATGCCCGTTACGCGGCGCGCCTGATGACTCACGGACCATTCGCCAAGGCGTTCTGGGGTGGAGCGGTTGTAGTCGGCGGGATCATTCCGATGGTGCTGTTGTTCCTGAGTTTTCTGTTCAGCGCGTCGGCCCGCATTGCAGCCGGCGGAGCGAGTGTACTGGCTCTGGTTGGACTGTTGATTTTTGAATGGTGTTTCGTGATGGCCGGACAAAGCGTGCCAAACAGCTAGGCTGGAGTTTATGGAGATTCAGCAATGACCGATTTCAAGCGCGACGGCAGTCACCTTTCCTATTGTCCGCCGGTCGAAAAGTGGGACGATTGGGTCGAGTACGATGCCGAAGCTTGGCCGCGCCGTATCGAAAAGCATTACCAGCTCGTTCCTACCATTTGTTTCAATTGCGAATCGGCCTGCGGTCTTCTCGCCTATGTCGATAAGCAAACAGGACAAGTCACAAAGTTTGAAGGTAACCCCAAGCATCCCGCCAGCCGTGGGCGACTGTGTGCGAAAGGCCCGGCTACGATCACGCAGATTCACGATCCCGATCGCATCCTCTATCCGATGAAACGCACCGGCCCGCGCGGTGGAGGAAAATGGGCGCGCACTTCATGGGATGAAGTGCTGGAAACCTTCGGCCAGCGCATGCGCAAGGCGTTTCAGGAGAATCGTGGCGAAGAAGTCATGTACCACGTGGGCCGTCCCGGACACGACTTCATCATGGATCGCACCTTGCAAGCGTGGGGCATCGACGGTCACAACTCGCATACGAATGTGTGTTCGTCGTCGGCGCGCCTCGGCTATCTGCTGTGGCATTATGCCGACCGCCCCTCGCCCGACCACGCCAACGCGCGCTTCATCCTGCTGCTCTCTGCCCATCTCGAATCCGGCCACTATTTCAATCCGCACGCCCAGCGCATCATCGAAGGAAAAATGGCGGGAGCGAAACTTGCCGTCATGGACCCACGCCTCTCCAACACCGCGAGCATGGCGGATTACTGGATGCCAAGCTATCCCGGTACTGAGGCGGCGGTGCTGCTGGCGATGGCGATGGTCATCCTGAAAGAAAATCGCTTCGACGCCGCCTTCGTGAAGAATTGGACCAACTGGGAAGAACTGGAAGTGGATGGATTTCGCGCCCAAGGCCAAAGGTTCGAAGCACTGATCGAAGCGCTGAAGCGTCACTACGCAAAATTCACTCCAGAGTTTGCCGAAAAAGAAAGTGGAGTGAAAGCGGAAATCATCGTCAAAACGGCGCGCGAGATCGCGACCGCCGGCAGCCGCTTCGCCTCGCACTTGTGGCGAGGCAGCGCCTCCGGCAATTTGGGCGGATGGCAATCGGCGCGCGCCTTAATGCTGCTCCACGTACTGACCGGTTCTGTTGGAACGCCCGGCGGACACAATCTGAATGCGTGGAATAAATTTGTTCCGCGGCCCTACAAGAATCCGCCGCCGCAGAAAAACTGGAACGAACTGCTTTACCCGCTGGAGTGGCCGCTGTGCACACATGAAATGTCGCCGCTGCTTCCGCACTTTTTGAAGGAAGGCCGAGGCCGCGTTGACGCGTATTTTACGCGCGTTTTCAATCCCGTCTGGACGTATCCCGATGGCTTTTCCTGGATCGAGATGTTACGCGACGAAGAAAAAGTCGGCTTGCACGCCGCGTTGACGCCGACCTGGAGCGAAACTGCATGGTTCGCGGATTATGTTTTGCCCATGGGTTTCAGTTCCGAGCGTCACGACCTGATGAGCCAGGAAACCTACGCCGGAAAGTGGATCGGATTTCGCCAACCCGTGCTGCGAGTTCTGCAAGAACGGGAAGGGAAGAAGTTCGACTACACGTATCAGGCGAATCCCGGAGAAGTTTGGGAAGAAGATGAATTCTGGATCAATCTCTCGTGGGCGATCGATCCTGACGGTTCGATGGGAATTCGCCAGTGGTTCGAATCACCGTATCGCCCCGGCCAGAAACTGACGGTCGACGAATACTACGGATGGATGTTTGAAAACTCAGTTCCGGGTCTGCCCGAAGCTGCCGCAAAAGAAGGACTGAAGCCGCTCGAATACATGCGCAAGTACGGAGCCTACGAAGTGACCACGGACGTCCACAGGCTGAACGAAAAGCCGGTGGCTCCCGCCGACCTTGCCGGATCGAAAGTCGAGGCGAACGGACTAATCACGAAAGATGGCAAAGCAGTGGGCGTGATGGTCGACGGCCAGCCGGTCGTCGGTTACAACACGCCGTCGCGCAAACTTGAATTGTTCTCGAAGACGATGGCCGATTGGAAGTGGCCTGAATTCGCGCTCCCGGAATACTATCGCAGCCACATTCACAAATCGGCGCAAGCGGCGTCGCTGACAAAGCCCGGAGAAAACGTCGATCCAGATTTCGATCCGGTTTTCGATAAACGCTACCTGCCCCGCGTGGAATGGCCGAAGGATGCGAACGGCGAGGTGTACACACTCCTGCCGATTTTCCGCTTGCCGCATTTAATTCACTCACGCTCAGGCAACTCGAAATTTCTGTACGAGATCGCGCACAAGAATCCGTTGTGGTTGAATCCGGTGGACGCAAAGAGACTCGGCGGCATTCGCACCGGCGACTTGCTCAAGGTACATACCGAAATTGGCTTCTTCGTATTGCATGCCTGGGTCACCGAAGGGCTCGCCCCCGGAGTGGTCGCATGTTCTCACCACATGGGCCGCTGGCGCCTGAATAAAGAGGATCATGTCGAACGCATGTCGAGCGCGTGGGTGGACCTGAAAGAAGTCGGCAAAGGGCAGTGGAAAATGCGCCAAACGTCTGGAGTTGAGCCCTACCTGACAACCGATCCCGATACGCAACGCGTCTGGTGGAGCGATGCTGGCGTTCACCAAAACCTCACCTTCCCGGTTCATCCCGATCCCATCACGGGCATGCACTGCTGGCACCAGATGGTGCGTGTCGAGCGGGCCGCGGCAGGCGACCGTTACGGCGACATCTTTGTCGACACCAATCTTTCGTTCGCGGTATATCAGCGTTGGAAGGCGCTCACTCGTCCCGCGCCGGGTCCCGGAGGTCTTCGCCGGCCGCTGTGGATCCCTCGAGTGGTGCGCCCGGAGGAATCGGCGTTTTACGTCGACACAAAGAAATCCTGAGCTCCTACCGTGACATTAATAAAGTAAAATAACAACCATGCCCTTGCCGCCAGGAAATCCCGCGTTTAACAAAAAGCGCACGCCGCCTCCAGATGAGACGTTCGAAGAAGCGGCCTATCTGAAGGCGCTGGGCGAAAAGCAGCGAGTCGTCAGCTTGAAACTGGCCGACGGCGAAGTAGTGCGCGGCTGGATCGAGTATTACGACAAGAACATGGTGCGAGTCACGCGCGAGGATGGTCCGAATCTGTTCATCTTTAAACACGAAATTGTGTATATCGCAGAAGACGGGAAGAAGAAGTAGGGCGTAGCTTCGGATTGTCAACCTGAGTGCGGCGAAGGGTCCAATTTCTTGCCTCCGCAAGCGACAGCAGGTGCTTCGCTTCGCTCAGGATGACAATGTCGATATGCTTATTACCAATCCCGAAAATGAAAGTCCAGGCGTCGCATGACCCATCCCGCTCTTGACCTGATTACTCCAATGCAAGCAATGGCTCGCGAAGCCGGCAGCCTGCTGATGGACTACTTCCGCCAGCACGTAAAGGTAAAGATCGAATATAAGGGCGACGTAGATCTCGTCACTGTAGCCGATCGCAAGTCGGAGGCGTTGATCCTGGAAAGAATTCGCCACCAGTTTCCCACGCATGACGTAATGGGCGAAGAGGGCGCACGCGTTGAAACCGGGAGCGAGTATAAGTGGTACGTCGATCCGCTCGATGGCACCACGAACTTTGCCCACGGCTTTCCGGTCTTTTGCGTTTCGCTGGCCGTCGAGCACCGGGGACAACGAGTGGCGGGAGTGATTTACGATCCGACGCGCGATGAAATGTTCACCGCTGAACTGGGCAGTGGCGCACGGCTGAACGGCCAACCGATGCAGGTATCGACCATCGGGAAGTTGGGTGAGTGCCTGGTCGGAACCGGATTCCCCAGCTACAAGCGCCACAAGAACCCGAACATTTATTTCTATCATCAGATCACGCTGCGCACCCACGGAGTAAGGCGGGCGGGTTCGGCGGCGCTCGATCTCTGCAATGTCGCCTCGGGCCGCTTCGACGGCTACTGGGAATTTAATCTCAATCCGTGGGATACGGCCGCGGGCGTGCTGATGGTCGAAGAAGCCGGCGGGAAAGTCACGGACTTTTCCGGCGGCCCCTTCCAGATCGCCAGCCGCGAGACGTTGGCATCGAATGGATTGGTGCATGGCGCGCTGCTGCACGAATTTCAGGAGATTCTCGCAGGCCGGGGGTTGGAAGAACTGCCCAGTCCGGTCGCCTATGCTCGCGGACGATCTGGCTGAATTTTTTTTACTCCCTGTCTTTTAGAATCATAGGTGATTTTAAGAGACTTATTCGTAAAATATTCCGGAATAAGGACTTAGAAGAGCCAGCTTTGAGTCTCAAGGTGCTGAACCTCGCTCAATAGAAAATAGAAAAAGGTGCGGGGAGTGCCCGCACCCTTTTGATCTGATTTTTACTCTCTATATCTATTTTATCAATTCCGACCTGGCGTTTGGACACAGTTTTCGACTTTATTTTCCTCGCCTATTCATGGGCTTACGGGGAAAATCTCCGAAATGGGGGCTTGACAGGTTTTCTGGCGAGTGATCGCTTCCGCGTTCTCTGGTGTGCGGCTGGGTTTTGCCGGGGCGGGACGGGGCAGAGCCCCGTCACCACACAAAACTCACCACACAGACGCTGTCCCGTCAGCACACAGACGCGCTTCACTTGGCAAGCGTTACAATGTCTCGCGTGGGTTCGTCTCTTCTTGATCGCCAAATCGAAAAGCGTCCCGACAAAGTGCGTCTGCACGGCCGCATCCTGTTTCTCACCGAAGACCCGGACCTGATCAAAAAGCAACTGACTGGTTGGGATCTGCCGTGGGACACGAAGAATGTTGCCAACAATCCCAAACTCCGCGACGACATTTCGACCGACGAGATCACCCCCGCCCATTATTGTTTCTACTTCGATCGCACGCTGGGCGAAATTCCTTACGTTGGCTTGCGCTGCGGCAACACGTTGCCGATCTCGCGCGGCGACGTCAAGAAAGGCGGCTTTGTCTGCTCGGTGAGCGGCAAGCGGCGCGGCAAAGGCTCCAGCCGCGAGCAGTCGCCCTATGCCGAGATGTGCGCCGGAATTCAAGTCGCGATTGGCGAGAATATTGAGCGCATCTACAAGCAAAACTGCCAGAACCTCGGCCTGCTGACCTCAACCAACTTTTCTTTGATCGACCGGATTCGTGCCGGAGAAGAAATCGCGCTCAGCGAATTTACTGCTGGAGAAGACGAGATCACGAAGCAGGTGATCGAATATGGCGGGCTGTTTCCCTTCAATGTTGCGCGCATGCAGAAGAAAGTGTTTTTGCCGCCCATCGAGACTGCCAACCGTCCGATGACATTGGCGGAGAAGATCTTTGCTTCGCATATGATCGCGACTTCATCGGAGACTGCCGAGCTTCTCCACCCCGTCAAGCCAAAACCGGGCCTGCCGGGGACCCCGGTCCGCTCGGCTGGACGGGCGGGGGCGCCCGTCCCTACGTGGTCCTTGCCAGGGCGTTACGTCAAGCCCGGCGACACCGGGTTTACTCGCGTCGATCTGCGCTTCAGCCACGAGTACGTCACGCCCATGGCCTCGATTTTCTATGAGCAATATGTCGGCAAGAATGTTCCCGTCAACGATGCGTCGACTATTTGCTTTTTCCGTGACCATCTCACTTTTCTCGACGAAGTGATTTCCGAAGAAAAGAAAAAAATCGGCCTGCTCGATCTGGCGACGCAACTGAAGCTCAAGCAGGAAGATTTCGCCAAACAGCAGGGAATCAAACTGCACGGCGAACTTACCGATCGCAAGGGCTCGGAGGGTATTTGCCACTCGGTAATGCTTGAAACTTATGCCTTGCCCGGGCAGGTAAACGTTGGCTCCGATTCGCACACACCGCACGTTGGCGCCATCGGATGCATCGCCTTCGGCATTGGCACTACCGACGTTTTCAATTCCTGGATCACGAAAGACGTTCGCGTCAAGGTTCCGGAATCGGTCAAGATTGTCATTCGCGGTAAGCGGCACGCCAACGTAACCGCGAAAGATTTCATTCTGAAGATTCTTTCCCTCGATTACGTGCGCAGCGGCAAGGCGCTGGCAAAAGTGATGGAGTACGCTGGCGAAGCAGTTGAGGCACTCTCGGTCGACGAGCGCGCCACCATGACCAATATGGCCGCCGAAATCGGAGGTTTCACCGGCATCGTGGCCCCGGATGAAAAAGTGGTCGAGTTTTTAGTGGAGCGCCGCGGCCTCGAACGCGCCGAGGTCGAGAAGATGATAGAAGGCTTGCAGAGCGATCCGGACGCCGAGTACGCCGAAGTGATCGAACTCGATGCGGCGGAGATCACGCCCATGGTCGCGACTCCGGGCGATCCCGGAAACGGCAAGTACATCCGCGATCTCAACGCGCGCGTGCCGATTGAAATCGCCTACGGCGGAACCTGCACAGCCGGAAAGAACGAAGACATGGACATGTACGCGTCGGTTCTGGACGATGCGCTAAAACAAGGTAGGCGAATTTCGAAGAATGTCGAGTTCTGGATCCAATTCGGCTCCCAGGAAACGCGCGAATACTCAAAGCGCCGAGGCTACATCGAGATTTTCGAAAGAGCCGGCGCCCGCGTGATCGAGCCCAGTTGTGGCGCATGCATCAACGCTGGGCCGGGAGTGTCCACGCGCCCCGATCAAGTCGTAATCAGCGCGCAGAACCGAAACTTTCCCGGACGCAGCGGCCCCGGCCAGATGTATCTGGCATCGCCGCTGACCGTAGCCGCCAGCGCCGTGGCTGGATACATAGTCGAGTACGAGCCAAGCCAGCAGCGTGAACTGACGACTGCCTGAATAGCGCATGTAGCTGAATAGGGCACGCGGCGTGAACCGACACGTTGCTAGCTGAAATCGGGTGCCCCCGGCACCGCCAAACTGATTTCTCTGAAAACCACGCACATACCGATTCCCGTGTATACTGTACGCTAGGGTACATTTAGCCGCACGCTTCTAACCGAATAGCGCCAGAGGAATCCACCTTCCTGGCGTAACTGATTTTTCCTAGCAACCCTGGCACTCAGCAAAGCGGCGCTTTGCGGAATCGCGAATCATCTCATGAAAATCCTGCTCTATAACCCCGACAACGGGGTCACGCGTAATTTTATGCCCCATCTTTGGATGTTCCTGCTACAGGCGCTCACGCCCCCAGGTCATGAGGTGCTACTGGTCGATGGCAACGCCCAGGCTATGGACGAAGCGGACATCGCGCAGTATGTGCGCGACAACCAGATTGGATTAGTCGGTATCGGCGCTATGACTCGCATGATCGCCAAGGCATATCGTATGGCGGATGCGGTTCGCGCCGTGGGCGTTCCGGTAGTGATGGGCGGACCGCACGTGACCGAGATGGCTGACGAGGCACTTGGACGCGACGGTGGCCCGCGCCACGCCGACGCGGTCGCTCTCGGCGAAGCCGATGCCACTTGGCCGCTGATAGTCAATGATGCCGCGCGCGGCCAACTTAAAGATGTCTATGCTCCCGTCGACGTCTTCGGCCAGGAGAGCAAGCCGTCGCTGCAGGATTATCCGGTAATCCCGTGGCAGTCGATCGATCTTAAGCAGTTCAATCTCGTGCCCAAGGCCGCGAAACGTGTGCTGCAGAAAATCGGAGTCGGATGGGGGACATTTCGTCTGATTCCCGTGGAATCGGGACGAGGCTGTCCATACGGCTGCGAGTTCTGCACCGTGACCGGATTCTTCGGAGACAAAATTCGCTTCCGGTCGAATGAAAGCGTGGTGAATGAACTGCTTCTGCTGAAAGCCCGCGCCCGCAGCGAGAAAGGACAGATGGCGGTTTTCTTCATCGACGACAATTTCGCCATCAACGTCAAGCGCACCAAGTCGCTGCTGCGCGACATCATCGCCGCCGGAGCGCAAGTACATTGGGTCGCCCAGATTAGCGCCAACTTATTGCGTGACGAAGAACTCGTCGACCTGATTGCGGCTTCTGGAGGCAAATGGATCTTCATCGGCATGGAGTCGATCGATCCCGCTAATTTGAAAGACGTGAACAAGGGATTCAACAAACCAAGCGAGTATGCGGCGGTGCTCGAGCGGTTGGCGCAACGCAATGTTTACGCCATCACGTCGTTTATTTTTGGCATGGACAACGACACGTCCGGAGTCGCCGAGCGCACTCTAGATCAAGTTCGCACCTGGCCCCCGGGTCTGCCGATTTTTGGTTTGCTGACTCCCTTGCCCGCAACCCCGCTCTACAAGCGGTTAGAAAAAGCCGGCCGCCTGACTCGCCCCAAGCACTGGCAGGAGTTCATTCCCTTTGCCATGTCCCACACGCCGCTCAAGATGACCATCGAAGAAGCTCATGCCGAGGTGAATCATGGTTGGGAGCAGGCGTACAGTCCGGAAGCACTGACCGCAGCGGTCAACTCGTTGCGCGACCAGCCGCTGGGCTATCGCGTCAACATCTTTCTGGCGCGCCTCTGTTTCCGGGGCATCTATTTCCCCATGATGGGCAAAATGGCCTGGTTTAAGGTGATCGCGCAAAATCGGAAAACCATCTTCAAACTAGTCAGAGAAGGGTTCAAAGCCGGAGCCTGGCGAGACCTGCCGGCGAGAGTCGACGCGGCTCAAGTGCCGCAGGCGGAAGCGAACGAAGCGGTAGGGTTTCCTGCCGATTAAGAATCGCCAAGGGAGACCCCGGAAATTGCCTAGACGTGTCGGCTGTGCGGCGAGGCCACTTCTCGAAAAGCGCGAGCAGTGGCGCACCCGGCAGTTTGAAAGCTCAGCGAGACAAGTTGGAATTGCCGCCAGCAAAATGCAGGTCCTTCCCCTTCGACAAGCTCAGGGTCAGGATGACAATAGTTGGGGGATTAGCCGTAGTGGGACACTACCCCTGACGCCTAAGACCTGACTTCTCCCCGCGTTCTTGCTAAAATGTGACTTCCATCACACCATGCGCCGAGGAGCATGAGATTCTATGGCCTATGTAATTGCCGAGCCCTGCATCGGAACCAAAGACACTGCCTGTGTTGATTCCTGTCCGGTGGATTGCATTCATCCCAAGAAGGACTCCGACAAGTTCGCGACAGAAGAGATGTTGTACATCGATCCCGTGGAATGTATCGACTGCGGCGCTTGCGTGCCCGTCTGCCCCGTCTCGGCCATCTTTGCCTTGGACGACCTGCCAGAAAAGTGGAAAGAATACACCGAGCGCAACGCGAAGTACTTCGGGCGGTAGATCAGGCTTCGAGCCGCGAGCTTCGAGCTAACAAACCCTGGGGCCGAATTGGAGCGAGGTCTTCAGTTGCCGTCGCTTGCTCGTAGCCCGAAGCTCGTGGCTCGCAGCCGCACCTTTGCATCCCTCGCGCGCTCCATTACAATCATTCATTAACCTGTACACCTTCCATGGCGCTGAAGGAGTCGGAAGCAATCGTTCTGCGCACGTATCCGCTGCGTGAGTCCGACCTGCTGGTCACGCTCTTTACCCGCCTAGAAGGCAAGGTGAAAGGTGTGGCGCGCGCGGCCATGAAGTCGAGACGCCGATTCGGAGGCGCGCTGGAACCGCTCACGTATGTAAGGGTGTTTTACGACGATCGCGAGCGGCAGGAGTTGGCGCGGCTCGATTCTTGTGACGTGATTGAGTCGCCGTTAGCAAGCGAAGTCAGTTATTCGCGGGCTGCGGCCTTGGCGCACGTAGCCGAGTTGCTCGATGAGTTGATGCCCGACCGCGAGGCTAGCGATGCGGTCTTTCGCTTGAGTCTGGCAGTTTTGCAGGAGTTGCGCGGCGAGAAGTTGTGGATGCCGCTAACCTACTTTGAACTGTGGATGACGCGGCTCATGGGTTTTCTGCCGGAGTTTTCAGAGTGCGTGGTCTGCGGACGCGGGCTTGACGGCGGCCGGGCGTTTTACCATGCGCTGGCCGACGGGTTGGTCTGCATCGACGATAAGCGGATCGCGTCATCGGAGCTGTCGCCGGAATCGCGAAAGATCGCGGCGCAGATGTTGCGCTCACGAGTTTCCGAGTTTGCCGAAATCGATTGGCCGAAAGCGGTCGGACAAGACCTGCGCAAGTTTCTTCTCCAGATTCTGGAGCGGCATATCGAGAAGAAGCTGGTAACGGCAGGAATGCTCGAGAAAATCGGCGGGTAGCGTTGAGCTGCGGTTCTTAACTCTGAATATCGTTGTCATCATATGGTTGTCATCCTGAGCGAAGCGAAGGCCCTGTGCATCGCGCCGGCAAATACATAGGTCCTTCGCTTTGCTCAGGATGACAATTCAAACTTATGCCAGCATCAAAGTCCAATTCGCTAACCTTCCAGCAGCTCATCCTAAAGCTCCAGGCCTTCTACGCTGAGCGCGGAGCCGTCATCCAGCAGCCCTACGACGTAGAAGTAGGCGCTGGCACAATGGCTCCAGAAACATTCCTGCGCGTCCTCGGCCCGAAGCCTTATAAGGTTGCCTACGTGCAGCCGTCGCGGCGTCCGGCCGACGGCCGTTATGGAGAGAATCCCAACCGCCTGTTCAAGCACCTGCAGTTGCAGGTCATCCTGAAGCCACCGCCAGAAAACATCCAGGAGCTCTACCTCGAATCGCTAGGCGCAATCGGTATCGACCTGCGTCAGCACGACATCAAGTTCGAAGAAGACAACTGGGAGTCGCCAACGCTAGGCGCGTGGGGCATCGGATGGCAGGTGATGCTCGACGGCCTCGAAGTCACGCAGTTTACCTACTTCCAGCAATGCGGCGGCGTCGACCTCGACCCTATCTCCGTAGAACTAACCTACGGACTGGAGCGCCTCTGCGCCTTTCTGCAAGACGTGGATTCGATCTACGACATAGTCTGGGCTCGCGATCCGGAGACGGGCACGGAAGTGAAGTATGGAGAAGTCCGTCTGGCCGACGAGCAGCAATTCTCGGTTTATAACTTCGAAGCGGCACTCGTACCGAATCTGTGGGAGCACTTCAAACTTTACGAGCAGGAATGTGCAATACTCTTGGGCCAATATGAGGGTTTCAGGAAAAAGCGCGAGGCGATGGAACATGCTTCGGATCGAGATGAGCCGATTTATAACGAACTGACAGGAGAGTGTCGACGGTTTCCTCTGCTGGGCGCTTATGATCTCTGTTTGAAGTGTTCTCATCTGTTCAACCTTCTCGACGCGCGTGGCGCGATTTCGGTGACCGAGCGCGTCGGCGTGATTGCGAGAGTGCGGGCATTGGCGGTAGGAATCGCCAGGGCCTGGGTGGACCAGCAGTACGGGGCCGTAAAAGAACGTGAGAAGAGCGCGGTAATTCCGAAGCCTGCGGGAAAAGAGAAAAAGAGTCTGGTTCCTGCGGTCACATAGGGTAGGGGTAGTTCGACTTCGCAGAGTGATTCGCGAAGCGAATCACTCTGCTGCGCTCAGGATGACAAAACGAAATAAAATATGCCTGATTTTTTGCTAGAAATCGGATGCGAAGAAATCCCGGCGCGGATGATTGACGCCGCCTCGCGCGAACTACAGGAACGCGTGAGCGTCCTGCTAAAGCGCGAGCGGCTCGACCCCGCGGGAGCGATCACGCATCTCGACACGCCGCGCCGTCTAGCCGTCCTAGCCTCCGGCGTTCCCGTTTCTCAGCCCGACATCACCGAGCAGGTAAACGGCCCGTCCGCGCAAGTAGCATATAAGGATGGCCAACCCACCCCGGCCGCGCACGCGTTCGCCAAAAAAGTAGGCGTCGACGTAAGCAAGCTGCAAAAAGTCGCTACTCCCAAAGGAGAATACCTGGCCGCCACGGTAACCCGAAAAGGCCGCACCGCCGTGGAAATTCTAGCTGAGACTCTTCCCAAAGAAATCTCCACGCTTTACTGGCCCAAGAACATGTATTGGCGCAAGCGTGGAGAATTATTCGTGCGACCCGTGCGCTGGCTGGTGGCAATGCTGGATGACAAGGTCGTCCCCCTGGAACTCTTCGGCATTCCCGCGGGCAACAAATCGCGTGGACACCGCATCATCAGCGGTAGCCAAGCCGTAGCCATTTCCAAGCCGAGCGCCTACGTAGAAGCCCTGCGCGGCGCGAAGGTTCTCGGCGCCGCCGAGCGCGAGCAAGTAATCCGCAAAGCGCTTGACGCCGCCACGCGCACCATCTCCGGAGCGCGGTGGCGCGAAGACAAGCCTCTGGTCGCGACCGTAGTCAATCTCACAGAATTTCCTTCCGTCATTCTCGGCAGCTTCGATCCTGAATTTCTCGACCTGCCCGAAGAAGTGCTGGTCACGGTGATGCGCGATCACCAGAAATATTTCGCCATCGAAGACGCGAACGGAAAACTGCTACCGCATTTCCTCGCCGTGCTCAATACCGCTGGCGACTCCGATGGATTGATCCGGCACGGCAACGAACGCGTACTGCGGGCCCGCTTCAACGATGCCCGCTTTTTCTGGCAGACGGACCAGAAGCAAACCCTGCGCCAGCGGGTCGATCTGCTGCGCAACGTGACCTTCCAGAAAGATCTGGGCAGCTACTTCGACAAGACGATGCGCGTACAGCACCTGGCCAGTTCGCTGGCCGAGACAGTGAAGCAGAGTGGAATGGCGATTCGCCCTGGAGTAATCCACAAGGCCGCGCTTTTGGCGAAGACCGATCTCACCACGGAACTGGTCAAGGAATTCACTGAACTCCAGGGAATCGTCGGCGGCCTCTACGCGCGCGTGCAGCATCTCGACGAGGGCATGAGCGCCGATGTGCAACTGGCCATCTCGCGCGCCATCTACGATCACTACAAGCCCGAGTCGATGGAAGACAGCGCGCCCGCGACCGTCGAGGGTGCCGTTCTCTCCATTGCCGACAAAGCCGACTCGATTGCCGGCATGTTCGCTCTCGGCCTCATCCCAAGCGGATCGAAAGATCCATTCGCGCTGCGCCGCCAGGCCAACGGCATCGTGAAAACGATTGCCGAGCATAAACTGCCCTTGCCTCTCTCTGAAATCATGGCCGATGCGCGCGCTCGCTACAAAGGCTCGGAAGCAGAAAAGAAGTTCGCGAACGCCGCCTACGCTGATTCGGTGCGCAGCTTCTTCCGCGAGCGGCTTGAGTTCTACCTGAAAGATGCGCGCGGCTATGCTTATGACGTGGTTAGCGCAGTGCTCGCGGTCGATTCCGACGATGTCGTAGACGCCGTCGCTCGTGCCGAAGCTGTGAGCCAAGTGCGCGGCTCCGCCGATTTCGAATCCATTTCCAGCGCGTTCAAGCGCATGAAGAATATTTTGCGGCAGGCGGTGGAAAAGACTAACGTTATTGCGATACGTGTCGATCGGGCGGGACTGCGGGAGGAATCCGAAAAAGAGCTGGCGGCGCTCATCCCGCAGACGGCGGCGACCGTCGAAAAGCTACGCGCGTCGCGCGACTACGAAGGAGCGCTCCTCGAGATCGCAAAGTTGCGTCCTGCGATCGACAAGTTTTTCGATAAGGTCATGGTCATGGTCGAGGATGACAATCTCCGTGCCAATCGCCTCGCTCTGCTCCAGACCGTGGTGAAAGAATTCTCCACCATCGCCGATTTCTCCGAAATAGTGACCGAAGGCAAAGAATCTACGAAATAAAAATACGAGGACCCACATATGGCAACGACGACTCTCCCCGATACTGAAACCATCGCCGCAAAACCCACGGAAACGAAACCTGCAGCGACAAAGTATGTGTACTTCTTCGGCGGCGGCAAGGCCGACGGCAATGGCAAGATGAAGGACGTTCTCGGCGGCAAAGGCGCCGGACTGGCCGAGATGACCAACGCCAGCCTCCCCGTGCCTCCCGGCTTCACCATCCAGACCGAGGCCTGCCGCGAATACATGCGGAACAACGCGGTCTCGAAAGAGGTAGACCGTCAAACCGAGGAAGCGCTGGCCAAGCTCGAAAGTCTCCAGGGCCAGAAACTCGGCAAGGGCGAGAACCCGCTGCTCGTCAGCGTGCGTTCCGGGGCGAAGTTTTCCATGCCCGGAATGATGGATACAATTCTCAACCTCGGCCTGAACGACACCACCGTCGAAGCCCTCGCCCGCCGCACCGGCAACCCGCGTTTCGCCTATGACTCGTATCGCCGCCTGATTCAGATGTTCGGCAACGTGGTCCTCGACGTCGAGAAACCGGTCTTCGACGAAATCTTCGACGCCAAGAAAAAGCAGAAGAAGGCCAAGCTCGACACCGACCTCGACGCCAAGGCCCTGCAAGAGGTCATCGTCGAATACAAGAAAGCCGTCAAGAAGCACGCCAAGCGCGACTTTCCGCAGGATCCGCACGAGCAACTGGTCATGGCGCGCGACGCCGTCTTCCGCTCCTGGCAGAACGACCGCGCCAAGCACTATCGCCGCATCAACAATATTGACGACATGCTCGGCACAGCCGTCAACGTGCAAGCCATGGTCTTTGGCAACCTCGGCGACACCAGCGGCACCGGCGTTGGTTTTACCCGCAACCCCGCGACCGGCGCGAAGGAGTTCTACGGAGAATTCCTGATGAACGCGCAGGGCGAAGATGTGGTTTCGGGTGTGCGCACCCCGGTTCCGATCCTCGAACTGCAGAAGATCATGCCCGATGTCTACAACCAGCTTCGCGAAATTACTACGCGTCTGGAGAAGC
>JBAWFQ010000098.1:0-2718 GCA_049592035.1 Terriglobales bacterium | reverse complement strand
GCCCTGGACATAAGGGCCATGATGACTTGACGTCATCCCCGCCTTCCTCACGGTTGACCCGTGCAGTCCCCATAGAGTGCTCGGCATTACCCGGTGGCAACTAAGGGCAGGGGTTGCGCTCGTTGCGGGACTTAACCCAACATCTCACGACACGAGCTGACGACAGCCATGCAACACCTGAACCGGCAGTCCCCGAAGGGAAAACCTGATTTCTCAGGCGGTCCGCCGTTGTCTAGCCCAGGTAAGGTTCTTCGCGTCGCGTCGAATTGAACAGCATGCTCCACCGCTTGTGCGGGCCCCCGTCAATTCCTTTGAGTTTTAACCTTGCGGCCGTAGTCCCCAGGCGGGGTACTTAATGCGTTAACTGCGGCACTCAGGGGGTCAACACCCCGAACACCTAGTACCCATCGTTTAAGGCGTGGACTACCAGGGTATCTAATCCTGTTTGCTCCCCACGCTTTCGCGTCTCAGCGTCAGCAACGATCCAGAGGGCCGCCTTCGCCGCCGGTGTTCCTCCTGATATCTACGCATTTCACCGCTACACCAGGAATTCCACCCTCCTCTATCGCGCTCTAGCTGGCTAGTTTCGGATGCACTTCTGGGGCTGAGCCCCAGGCTTTCACACCCGACTTGACCAACCGCCTACACGCCCTTTACGCCCAGTCAATCCGAACAACGCTTGCACCCTCCGTCTTACCGCGGCTGCTGGCACGGAGTTAGCCGGTGCTTCCTTTGAGGGTACCGTCAAAGGTCCGCTGGATATTAGCCAACAGACTTTTCTTCCCCTCCGACAGGGCTTTACGACCCGAAGGCCTTCATCACCCACGCGGCGTCGCTGCGTCAGAGTTTCCTCCATTGCGCAATATTCCTGACTGCTGCATCCCGTAGGACTCTGGGCCGTGTCTCAGTCCCAGTGTGGCTGACCATCCTCTCAGACCAGCTACCCGTCTTAGCCTTGGTGAGCCGTTACCTCGCCAACTAGCTGATAGGACGCGGACCCCTCTCAAAGTGATAGCTTGCAGGAGCAGAGGCCATCTTTTACCTCAGGAAGCGAACTTCCCGTGGTCTTATCCGGTATTAGCTCGTCTTTCGACGGGTTATCCCAGACTCCGAGGCAGGTTGTCCACGTGTTACTCACCCGTGCGCCGGTTTACTAGCCGTATTGCTACGACTTTCTCCCACGACTTGCATGTCTCAGGCACGCCGCCAGCGTTCGTTCTGAGCCAGGATCAAACTCTCCATTATAGCTCAGTATATCCACCGTTCGAGACGCTGCTAACGCGTCATGGAACGGCAGGACTGACCGCAATTAAATCAAAGAAATCGGTCGGGCATCAGGTCCATTCCTGGACCCCCGCCGCCGATTAAGGCATGCACTACTATTCAGTTTTCAAAGACCAACCCTTTTGGGGCGAAAGGAAACTGTACTCTCTTAATCCGGACCGTGTCAACGGCTATGTGAGGATTCTGAGGCGAAATTTCCACAGGCCGCGCCGTAAAGCGCCACCGAGCAGTAATCTACGCATATTGATGGTCGAAGTAAAGCCCCCCGACCGAAAGAAAATCATTGGCGGTCTCAAGCGCTCACGCCTGCTTTGACTAGGCAACGCATTTGTATTATAACACAAAGTCGTTTGGCCGCGACGTCTAGTCGTTTGCTTCGTTCAGAATTGCCGCGGCGCGTGGAGATTGGCGAAGACTGCACGCGAGGACATCAGGATGCGACGATTATTCAGCCTGGGGGCATTCGGCTTCGGCTTCTATTACCTCTGGAACAACACCGACATTACCATCGAGCTGGTTGCGCTCGGCGCCATGGGCGCGGCGGTCCTGCTCGAGTTCGTCGGCGCCGACTGATCGATTCCGTTGGCAGCGGGTCTCGGCGATCATCGCCGCGATTTGCGCTGACTCTGCACTGTTCCCGATACCGGCGAGGCTTCGCCTTTAAGCGCGATCGGACCAGCGGGGGCCTCGCTGTATGATTCATTCTCCAGCGTGACGCAGAGCGACGGTTCTTTCTCGTGCCCGGGCGGCAAATCCACCGCAACCGTGGCGAGGCCGTCGTCGCCGACCAGAAAATCCGCGGCCCAAATGGGCGCACCGCGCTTTGGCATCCACCAGATGCGATAAACCTCGAAGACGCCGGTTGGCTTGAGTCCGCTCGCTTCGAGCATCGCAGCGCCGGACGACTCGCTCATAGCGAGCCGCCCGGAAGGGAGAACGAGGGCCCCGGATTGCGCGATCGATTTGTCTTTTTCCTTGTCCTTCTCAGCGGGCGCGGCCAGTTTGATCGTGCGAAGGTCTGGCGCGAAAAGAATTTTTTCGAACACCTCGCCCACGGTGGCGCGTTCGCGCTCGGAGCCGAGCTTGCGCTGCGTGACCGCCGTCTGCCGGCGCAGATCGCGGACGATCGCATTCAGAGCCGCCACGCGGCGATTCACATAGTTGGTGCGTCGTGCGAGCGAGCCGCCGAGTTCGGATATCACGATAAGGGACGCAAGTGCGATTGCAACAGACATCCCCGCAATCGCCTGCCAGAGCCTGACGCGCAGGAGTCGCGGCGGCCGGCCATCGGCAGGCGGCTCGCCGCGGTTACGCTGCCGTTCTGATCCCGGTTCCGGTTCGCCCTTTTCTTCCATCACGGCATACTGCGTCAGGTCCAGGGATTCGATCCGACGGTATTATGCCCAATAGGCAGCGGCTTTGTTAGCCGCGGCC
>JBAWFQ010000097.1:0-11143 GCA_049592035.1 Terriglobales bacterium | reverse complement strand
CATCGGACGATTCAATACTGAAGCCGAGGTCGATTACGTGGCCGACCGTGTGGTTGAAACGGTAGTGCGTCTGCGCGAGCTTTCGCCGCTGTACGAAATGGCGAAAGAGGGCGTGGATTTGAAGAGTGTGAAGTGGGCAGCAGAAGCGCATTAGAAGCAGGCTGCTTGGGTGGCGGCTAAAAATATCAACGAGGGGTTACTACGAAGGGGTGAAGAAAGATGTCATACAGCGATAAAGTAATCGACCACTACAACAATCCACGCAACGTTGGCTCCATGGACAAAAAGGATGCCGACGTGGGCACCGGCTTGGTCGGCGCGCCCGAGTGCGGCGACGTGATGAAACTGCAGATCAAGGTCAATCCGCAGACCAACGTCATCGAAGATGCCAAGTTCAAGACCTTTGGCTGCGGCTCGGCGATTGCGTCGTCTTCGCTGGCGACCGAGTGGGTCAAGGGCAAGACGGTGGATCAGGCCCTCGAGATCAAGAACACCGAGATCGTGAAGGAACTGGCCTTGCCGCCGGTGAAAATTCACTGCTCGGTGTTGGCCGAGGATGCGATCCGGGCCGCGATCGGCGACTGGAAAAAGAAGCAGGAAGCCGCGAAGCCAGCGGAAGTGCGGGCAGCGCAGTAAGCTTGCTGTAGAGACGGGGCTTGCCCCTTCTCTCGCCGCCAACCAAGACGCGGCAAGCCACGTCTCTGCTTGAAATCGGCTCGCGGCGCCCAGCTCGTAGCGTCTACAATTAATCAGCGACAGTTAATCATGGATCAAGCCGTAAAAGACGAAGCAGCAAAAGACCAGGCAGTGAGACCCGCGGCACCCATGGCTCCGGCCAAGGGCATCCAGGTCACCGAGAACGCGATCAAAAGGATCCGCTCCGCCATGGCGAAGGAAAATATTTCGCCGGAGCAGGGCGGGCTCCGCTTGGGCGTACAGGGCGGCGGATGTTCGGGCCTGACTTATAACATACGGTTCGATACGCAGCCGCGCGAGCGCGACCGTGTGTTTGAGTTTGGAGATGTCCGGGTATTTGTGGATCCGAAGTCTTTCATTTATCTGCACGGGTTGACTCTCGACTACCAGGAAACTCTCATGCAGCAAGGCTTCGTCTTCGTGAATCCGAACTCGACCAAGTCTTGCGGCTGCGGCAGCTCTTTCTCGTAATAGAAGTGGCACGAGGATGGTGAGGGCGGGCCGCGCGCTCGCCCTAAATTTTGTATGGCAAATGCAGAATCCAAATCTTCAGGGTCATCTTCAGGGTCGATGATCATTCCCGGACAAGGGCCGCGGGAAGCAACCGCAAGTTGCTGGTCGTGCGGCACCATGCGGGCAGCACAGTTCTGCGGTTCGTGCGGCAAAGTGCAACCGCCAGTGCCGGTGGACTATTTCACTTTTTTTGGATTTCCCCGCAAGCTCAACCTGGACACGGCTGCCTTGGAAAAAGAATTCTACGCGCTCAGCCGCCGGCTCCATCCTGACCTGTTTGCGCAGGCGAACCCCGACGAACGCGCCTTCAGCCTGGAACAAAGCTCCATGCTCAACGACGCCTACCGCACTTTGAAAGATCCGATCAAGCGCACCGAGTACCTGTTGCGTATCGAAGGCGTCGAAATCGAAGAGCAATCGAAGCAGGCAACGGAAAAAGCGCGTGCCACCGGCGAGTTGAAGAAACAGGTCGTGCCCCGCGATCTTTTGGAGGAAGTTTTCGAACTCAACATGCATCTGGAAGAACTGCGCACCCAGAAAAAGATGGGCGAAGACGATCCCGCTTTGCTGGAGGAAATCGGCAAGGCCAAGCTTTCCCTGGAAGAAAAGTACGACGCGCTCTTCAATGAACTCAAGGCCGAGTGGGAACAGTGGGACAAGTCCGTGGACGACGGGACCGAAGAGGACAGGCGGAAGATTCTCGGCAAGATGTTGGATGTGCTGAACCGAAGGAATTATGTCCGCAACCTGGTGCGGGACGTGAATGAGGCAATGGAATAAGGGGTTTTGTAATTCAGGATCGCTGCCCGATGAAGATGAACATTCTGATAAAGCTCGCATTACTCTCAACGCTTACCACGGTCCCGGGAATGACCGCTGCTCAGGGCGCGCATCCTGCCGAGCCGTGGTTCTCCGTTACGATCAGTACGCCAAAGGCAGTCGTAACCGTCGGATCAGACATAAAGCTAAAGGTCGTTTTTGTGAATAACACGGAGCAGGACATTCGCTACCCCGGAGCAGGGGGGCCAGGGAGAACCGGCCCGGTTTTCGACATAGATATCCGCGACAGCGGCGGCAAGCCGGCGCTGGAGACACCATATGGCCTTAAGATGCACGGCAAGGACACGCGTGAGTGGCGCGGCGGGAGCGTCTTTGGTGGGACCGCACATCCAGGCAACAAGATTGAAGAAGAATTGATTCTGAGCAAGGAGTACGACATGAGCAAGCCTGGCGATTATACCGTGCAGGTGCTAGAAAGAAATCCAAAGTTTCAGGCCGTAAAGTCAAACAGCATTACGATCACGGTCGTTCCGTGAAAATGACAACTGAGACCGTCGTCGGCATCGATCTCGGCACCACGAATTCGCTCGTGGCCTACATGCAGGGGGATTCCCCTGTCGTCATCCCCGGAGAAGACGGGCTGAACCTCGTGCCCTCCGTGGTGGCGCTCGACGAGAACGACCAGATCATAGTGGGCAACGCCGCGCGCAAGTATCTGATCGAAACGCCGGAGCGGGCGGTTTACTCGGTCAAGCGTCTGATGGGGCGCGGCGTCGAGGATATACAGGACGAACTGAAGCTGTTTCCCTTCCAGTTGGCGGACGACTTGCAGTCAGGGGAAGTCATCCGTATCAAGCTGGGTGAAAGAACCTTCACGCCACCGGAACTCTCGGCCTTCATCCTGCGCCAACTGAAGCGCAATGCGGAACGGTTTTTCGGCGCGCCCGTAACCCATGCGGTCATCACTGTCCCCGCATATTTTAATGACGCGCAGCGGCAGGCGACGAAAGATGCCGGCCGCATCGCCGGGCTGAACGTTCTGCGCTTGGTGAACGAACCCACCGCGGCCTCGCTCGCTTACGGACTGGACAAGAAAAAGCATGGCATCGTGGTAGTTTACGATCTCGGCGGCGGCACCTTCGACATTTCGATTCACAAACTGCACGACGGCATCTTCGAAGTCATCGCCACGAACGGCGACACGCATCTTGGCGGAGACGACATCGACAATCTGCTGATCGCCATCGCTCTCGATGACATTCGCGGCGATCTTGGACTGGATGTTCGCAAAAGCGGCGAAGCCGTGCAGCGCATCCGGCAGTCCGTGATCGAGGCCAAAATTGCGCTTTCGTCGCAACCATCGGCCAAGCTCGATGTCGATTTGCCTGGCGGGAAAAAGTATCAGCGAGAGATTTCGCTTGAGGCCTTCGAGCAGATGATCCAACCGATCATTGACCGCACCATCGGCCCCTGCAAACAGGCGCTCAAAGACGCAGGGTTGAAGCCCGAGCAAATCGACGAGGTCGTATTGGTCGGCGGCTCGACGCGCATTCCGAAGGTGCGGCGGCTGGTACAGGATCTCTTCGGGCGCGCGCCGCACACGGATTTAAATCCCGACGAAGTAGTTGCGCTCGGCGCCGCCGTGCAGGCCAACATTCTCGGCGGCGGCTCCGAAATCACGAAAGAGATGCTGCTGTTGGATGTCACTCCGCTGTCTCTGGGAATTGAAGTCGCGGGAGGCGTAACCGATAAAATCATTTTGCGCAACTCGACGGTGCCGGCTTCGGCAACGCAGTACTACACAACTCAAGTCGACGGCCAAACCAACATCGCGATTCACGTGCTGCAAGGCGAACGCGAACTGGCGCGGGATTGCCGGTCGCTGGCGCGCTTCGATCTGAAGGGCGTTCCGCCGATGCCGGCCGGCATGCCGCGCATCGAGGTCAAGTTTCTGATCGACGCCAACGGTATTCTGCGCGTCTCGGCGCGTGAGCAACGCAGCGGAAAAGAAGCAGAAATCGACGTTCAGCCCAGCTATGGACTCACCGACGAACAGGTCGAGAACATGCTGCTTGAATCATTCGACTATGCGGAGGAGGATTTCCGGCAGCGCCAGGTCATTGAAGCCCGACGCGAAGCAGAGACGATATTGGCCGCGCTCGCGAAAGGGAAAAAGAATCCAGCCTGGCAAGAGCTCACAAGCGAAGAACGCAGCAAAGTCGAGACGCTGGAAAAATCTCTGGTTGGAGTCAAAGAAGGCGACGACTATCACGCGATCCGCGAGGCCATTGACGCGCTGAACCAGGCCACCATGCATTTGGCGGAATTGATGATGGATACAGCCGTCTCGACCGCTCTCAAGGGAAAGGCCATGGACGATGCCGATTTGCAGGAAGGGCCACAGGCAGGTCATCCGGTGGCCAAGGCTGAATTCCAATGAATGGGGCGCGCTGGCTTCCTGCAGGGTTGATGAACAATCTGGAGACAAGGGGGTAACATCGTGCCTAAGCTTAATTATGCAATCGAGTTTGTAGCGGACATGCAGCGCGCGGTGATGTTCTACCGGGACGTGATCGGGCTTTCGTTGAAATTTGAATCCCCCGGTTGGAGCGAGTTCTCTACCGGCGACACGATCTTTGCTTTGCACCCGGCTTCGCCTAAAAACCCAGCCGGGAACGTTGAACTGGGCTTCAATGTCCCGGACCTACCGCAGTTCTATGCCGACATGAGAGCCAAAGGGGTGAAATTTTCCCTGCCGCCGACCAAGCAGGACTTCGGTGGGATGCTGGCGCAGTTTGAGGATTCTGAAGGCGCACACGTGAGCGTTGGGGCCAGCTAGAGCTACGATAGGAGTAGGAGCAGATTATGGCTGAGGATGAGCGGCGGGGCTCAGGTGCCGCTGCGGTTGAGGCAACGAGTGAAAACACGGTTGAAGTCACCTTTCTGCCTGAAGGCAAAACGGTGACCTTCGAGCACGGCAAGCTGCCATATAAGGATCACGGCAAGGAGGAGTCGTTGCTCGATGTAGCGTTAAACTTCGGCGTCCACCTCGATCACGCTTGTGGAGGAAACTGCGCGTGCACCACTTGCCACATCTGGGTGAAAGAGGGCGCGGACCTGATTTCGGAAATGGAAGATGATGAAGCCGATAAGCTCGACATGGCCGCCGATCTTCAGTTAAACTCGCGGCTCGGATGCCAGACCGTGATCAAGAAGCCGGGGAAAGTGGTCGTGGAAATCCCGGTGTGGAACCGGAATTACGTTTCTGAAGAGCATTAGAGGCCAGGTTGCAAGGTTTCAAAGTTGCAAGGTTTCAAAGAGACCAGCAACAAATGCTGCGAGCTCGAGTCCTTGAAACTCTGAAACCTTGAAACTTTGAAACCTGCTTGGAGCCATTCATGCCAAAAGAACTCACCTGGAGCGATGCTGACGACATCGGAATTCTGCTCTCTGAAACGCATCCGGAAATCGACCCGCTCGCGGTTCGTTTCACCGACTTGCACAAATATGTGATCGCGCTCCCCGGGTTCGAGGATGATCCCGCGAAGTCGAACGAAGCCAAGCTGGAAGCGATCCAGATGGCGTGGCATGCGGAAGTTCTCGACCGGACGCAAGGGTAGTACCGCCGTAAGTCGGACTGCACGTTGGGCAACTGCTTCATCGAAACTTACCTGTGGAACGCGACGACTTGATATCGACAGCGTGGGTGGTTGCAGGGTTGGTCGCACTTGCTCCCGCAATGCTATTCATTCTCTGGGGCCTCCTCTTGGTCGTGCGACTGTTGCCAACTTTGCCCGGGGCCCTCGCCCATCCGGACGGATACACACTCCCTTTTGTTGGCAGGACTATCGCAGAGACATTGGGTGGCTGTGCCGGGCTCATCGCCGCTTGGATGGGAATATTGATTCCGCAGAAATTGCGGAACCGTCCGAACCTAAAACGAACCTTTCTATTTTTTGCTTGCGCCGGTGTTGCTGCTATGTGCGGGTACATTCCAGAAAGGTGGGGACACTTAGGGTTAGCCCGTATTTGGATAACGCTAGGGCCTGTGATTATGGGGCTCGGTGATTTATACCGTGTGTTCTGTTCCAAGTCGTTCCCTGACATCGAAGGGACAAGGTGAACGACTCACCGTCATTGTTGACAGATCTCGATCGCACGCATCACGCTCAACCCGCTCCCTTAGGCGGCCGTAAACGCTTCCTTACCGCGCCCCCATTGCACTCGGCGCCACATCTTCCACGCTAGCTTCGCGCAGAAACTTTGCCGCCTCTTCAGGCGGCGTGGGATTGATGTAGAAACCCGTGCCCCATTCAAATCCCGCCGTCTTGGTCAGCTTCGGCATGAATTCGATGTGCCAGTGGTAATACTCGTTGGCCGGGTCCTGCGCCGGCGTTGTGTGTACGACCAGGTTATACGGCGGGTTGTCGAGCACGCGGTCCGCTTTCATCAGCAACTGCTTGAGCGCTTTCGCGAGATTTTCAAACATGTGCGACGACGAGTTCTCGAAGGCCGACTCGTGGGTTTTAGGAAGTATCCAGGTTTCGAAGGGAAACCGCGGAGCATACGGCGCGAGAGTGAGAAAATCCTCGTTTTCCGCCACGACTCGCGTGCCATTGTCCATTTCCTGCCGGATGGCATCGCAGAAAACACAGCGTTCTTTGTAAATGTAATACTGCTTGGCTCCCTGCAGTTCCTCCACCACGTAAATCGGCACAATGGGCAACGCGATCAGTTGCGAGTGCGAATGCTCGAGCGAGGCGCCAGCCGCTTCTCCGTGGTTCTTGAAAAGCAGAATGTACTTGAAACGCCGGTCTTTCTTCAGATCGAGAATGCGATCACGGAAGGCCCATAGAACGTCTTCGATTTTTTTGGATGAAAGCGAGGCCAACGTGGCATTGTGGTCGGGCGTCTCGATGACAACTTCGTGGGCGCCGATGCCATTCATCTTGTCGAACATGCCCTCGGCTTGCTTATTCAGATTGCCTTCGATGCCCAATGCCGGAAACTTGTTCGGAACCACGCGCACCGTCCAACCTGGACTGTCTTTTTGAGGAGTATTGCCGTTGCTGCTGGGACGGTACGCCAGAATCTCCGGCGGCGTCTTCGCTTCATTGCCATAACAAAAAGGACAAAAACCACCTTTGATTTTCACCGCGTCGCGCGCAAAGTCGGTCGGGCGCTTGGCGCGATCGGTGGAAATAATCACCCACCGGCCCACGATGGGGTCTTTTCTTAATTCAGGCACGTACTAATTCCTTTCAGCGTGAGTGTGCGAATTTACGATTGTACGATATGGGAAACGCATTTTGAAACAGCTCGAATGCGGGTCGACCCCGCTCATAGTATACGGCGAGCACGTCGAACCGCCACTCCACCCCATCCCCCGAAAGGCGCGCGTGATGGGGGCCCCGTTGGCACGAAGCGGGCATAGCGCGCAAGAAGTCGCGAGCGACCAGCGATAGCTCCCTTTGTTTATCGCGATCTACGGCGGCTTCGGCGGGCTTAAAGGAACGCGTCGTCCGAGTTTTTACTTCGATAAAACAAAGCACGTCCCGCTCCCAGCCGACAAGATCGAGTTCGCCGCGATGATGCGGAGAGCGGTAGTTGCGCGCGATGATCGTGTATCCGCGCCGGCGAAGATAAAAATAAGCGTCTTCCTCCCCGCGCCGGCCGGTGAACTGGTGCGCGGGAATATCCTCCGGCAAAAGCGTTTTCGCCGCCAGCCAGTCGAGTGCGCGAAGTGTGGCCTGCGTCAGGCGTCCGGCGAACATGGAAGACTCCATGTTTACCCTAGTTTGAGCCACTCCGCTATGATGTGATGGTCATCACCGCGCGTCCGGTACAATTCGCCGCCGAGAGGGCCAGGACCGTCTCTACTGGATCACGGTGAGTTTGTCGCCGACGTGAATCGTCCCCGGCGTAAGAATCTGCGCCCGCAGTCCGCCGCGATGGAGCAGACCTTTGATCACCGGTTTCCCCGTCACTCTCTCCAAGTGATCGCAGGGCTCGCACAAACGGATGCCGCGAATGCGCACTGCGCCGATGGCAAACTCCCTGCCCACGAGGTGATTCAGCGGCACATTGCGAGTCACGATGTTGCGGCGAGCATCGCCGGCAGCAAGATCGACCTGATAGTCGCGCTTGAGCGCCTCAATCGCTTCCGCCTCAATCAGCGTGAGTTCGTAATCCGGCTTGGGTTTGTAGAACGTGCCCAGCTTGAGAGCGTATCGATCGCCTTCAAGCCCCACGCCCGGAATCGCCGTCGCCTGCCCAACCGATTGCGGCGTTCCCTCGGCGGCAGCGGCAATATAGATCGATTCCACCGTTCCGCTCGACATTGCGCACCTCCGGCGATTACTACTTTCAATGATCTCAATGATCTTCTTTTTAACGATCTTCTTTTTAATGATCCAGGTTTTCAACGCTCGCGATCGCCTCTTGCAGCACGTCGACGGCAACGTCGGCCTCATCCTTGGTAACGATGAGCGGCGGCGCAATGCGAATCGTGCTTGGACCGCAGCCCAAGAATAAAACGCCGTGCTCGAACGCCTGCTGCACGATGCGATCGCGCTCGATGTTGCCGTACTCGAGAGTTTTCTGGTCTTTCACGATCTCAACGCCGATCATCAGGCCACGTCCGCGAACGTCGCCGACAATCTTGTGCTTCTTCGGCCAGTCGGCCATGCGTTGCATCATGTGGTCGCCGACTTCCTGCGAATTTTTTAACAGCCGTTCTTTCTCGATCACATCGAGCGTAGCCAGCGCGGCGGCAATGCACACTGGATTCCCGCCGAAAGTGGAAGCATGCGAACCCGGTACCCAGTCCATGATCTCGGCCTTGCTCATAGTGATGCCCAGTGGCATTCCGGAGGCAATGCCCTTCGCCATGCAAACAATGTCGGGATGCACGCCGGTGTGCTCGACCGCAAACCATTTGCCCGTGCGCCCAATGCCGCTCTGCACTTCATCCACCACCAGCAGAATGCCATGCTTGTCGCAAATGCGGCGCAGTTCCTGCATGAAGATTGTTGGAGCGACCACGTATCCACCTTCACCCTGAATCGGCTCCACAAAAATCGCCGCCACTTCTTCCGGCGCGAGCACGGTCTTAAAAAGCTTGTCTTCGATGTAGCGCGCGCAGCCGAGCGCGAATTTCTCCGCATCCTGCGAACCAGCCGCACAGCCTCGGTACACATCGGGATAGCGCACATGCGTAACTCCCGGCACCATCGGCGAGAAGCGCCGCTTCTGTTGCGGCTTCGAAGCCGTCAACGAGAGCGCGCCCATGGTCCGTCCGTGAAAGGCGCCCAAAAAGGCGATGATGTGCTGCCGCTTGGTGTGATAGCGCGCCAGCTTCAGAGCGCCCTCAATCGCTTCGGCACCGGAGTTTCCGTAATAAAACTTGTGTGGCCCCGGCATCGGCGCAATCTTTGAGAGCCGCTCGGCCAGCGTTACCATGCCCTCGTAATAGAAATCCGTGCCCGACATGTGAATCAGTTCGCCCGCCTGCTTCTGAATGGCGGCAACCACTTCCGGATGACAATGACCGGTGGAAGTTACGGCAATGCCCGCGGAGAAATCGAAGAACTCATTGCCATCCACGTCTTCGACCACAATGCCGCGGCCGCGCCGGGCAACCATCGGATAGGAACGCGTATAAGAAGGTGAAATATATTTTTCGTCGCCCGCAAGAATCCGCTTGGCGTTAGGGCCAGGAATCGCAGTCTTGAGCTTGGGGCCGACGGTCAAAGTCTTCGTGGTCATGGAGTCCTCCAGATTAGTTCTCAGGTCGTGGTTCTCAGTTCCAGTTCTAAGTTCTCGGTTCTCAGTGAATTATTAGGCCGAAGTGCAGCTGCATTGGCTAAGAGCTAAGAGCCAAAAGCTAATAGCGATTAGCTGAGCTACAAGGAGGGAAGAAAATTAGTCGCTGCCAAAGAGATTGGCGCGCACGTGCGAAGGCAGCAGAGAGAGGTACCGGCGAGGACAAGCGCGTCCCTCAATCCAGCACGCCTGAAAAAGCGGGATGTAGCCGTTCGAGCGCATGGCAGCTACTAAGAGTATATCCCGGGTTGGAGCGCGGCGTAACCCCCAAAGTACGTGTCCTGAGGTTGGCGCTGCGCGAGACTAAATGACGGGCACGCTGTGCGGTTTCACGTGCTCGCGGATGAACTTCACGATGTCATCCATGGGAGTCCCGGGCTGGAAGATGCCGGCCACGCCGATTTTCTTGAGGCCTTCGATATCCTGATCGGGGATGATGCCGCCGACCAGCACCAGCACGTCGTCCATTTTATTTTGCTTCAGCAGGTCCATCACGCGCGGAACGATGGCGTTGTGTGCGCCCGAGAGAATCGAAAGCCCGATGACCTGCACGTCTTCCTGAAGCGATGCGTTGACGACCATCTCCGGCGTCTGGCGCAGGCCGGTGTAGATAACCTCCATGCCAGCATCGCGGAGGGCGCGAGCAATGACCTTGGCGCCGCGGTCATGGCCGTCAAGGCCAGGCTTCGCAACCAGGACGCGGATTTTGTGCTCAGCAGCCACCGACATCATTTAACCACAGAGGTCACACAGACGCACAGGGGAAACCGGACAGGACGCCCGTCCCTCCCTGATCAGGGCTTCACGCCCAACTGCCAGAACAGAAACGAATACATATCGGTATTCTCTTCGATCTGCTTGGTGACGGGCTTGCCCTGGCCGTGTCCGGCCTTGGTCTCTATACGCAGCAAAATCGGCCGCTCTTTACTGGCGCCGTTTTTGGCTTCCGCCTGCAGGAGCGCGGCCATTTTTTTGGCGTGCATGGGATCGACACGAGTATCCGTATCGCCGGTCATAAAGAGGATAGAGGGATACTCCTGCCCCGACTTGACATGATGATAAGGAGAGTAAGCGTAGAGCCACTCAAACTGTCTGGCATCGTCGGCCGAGCCGTACTCTGGAACCCAAAGCTTCGCAATCTGGAAGTTCTGGTAGCGCAGCATGTCGAGCAGCGGAACAGCGCACACTACCGCGCGAAAAAGATCCGGCCGCTGCGTGATCATCGCGCCCATCAGCAAGCCGCCGTTGGAGCCGCCTTGAATCGCCAGGTGATCGCGGTCGGTATATTTCTGCGCGATGAGATATTCGCCATCCGCAATGAAGTCGTCAA
>JBAWFQ010000096.1:0-13314 GCA_049592035.1 Terriglobales bacterium | reverse complement strand
GCAACACATGTCCCACCTCGAGTTGTGGACGCGGAACGTCTTCGACATGAAGGAATAATTGGGGCGCGTTGTGAGTTGAAGAGAAAACAGCAGCTTTCATTATCTTCGTTCTCCGAAGGCTCTAAGGGTAAGGGTACATCTCCACGGGCTTGCCTGGAGATGTGATGCGTGAGACTGCGGGCGGGTATTCACTGGTAGCGACGGATTTACTCTGGGTTTGCCAGAACCTTTTCGGCGCACGCGGGAGACGGCGCGAGACATGCTCACATCGTGGTGAGGATTTTTTGGACGCGATGCCAATCTTCAATTTTCGATCGCTATTACCGGTTTTGTCGCGCTCTACATTTTCATGCGAGCTAGCGAGAACATTGTCAACGAAAGGAAAGCTGAAGCTCAAGATCTGAAAGAGGTGGCTGCGTAGGTGCAGTGATGAGGTCGTTTGGGTCCCGAGGACGCGTAGTTCGGCCGATACTGAGCAATAGGGAACAGTATTCCGGTTGGTGCGCTGTCATAGTTTCAGGCGGGACTTATCTGATGTTCCGAGAATGACGGCGAGTTGCCGAGGAGCGAGAAATGTCTACAGAGAATTCAGTGGTTGCGATCTATCGCCAGCATAGCGACGCCGATCTGGCGGTCAAGGAGTTGCAGCGTGGCGGAGTCGACATGCACAAATTGTCTATTGTTGGGAAGGGCTACCACACCGACGAGCAGGTGGTGGGTTACTACAATACCGGCGACCGCATGAAGTACTGGGGCAAGGTTGGTGCGTTCTGGGGAGGTTTCTGGGGACTCTTGTTCGGCTCCGCTCTTTTCATCATTCCGGGTCTCGGCCCAATCTTAGCGGCGGGTCCTGTAGTGGCATGGATCGTGGCTGGTTTGGAAGGCGCGGTTGAGGTAGGAGCGTTGAGTGCTCTGGGAGCTGGCCTCTACAGCATTGGCATTCCTAAGGACAGCATTGTGAAGTACGAAGCAGCGCTCAAGACGGATCAATTCCTGGTAATCGTCCATGGGACCGCGGCAGAAGTGGCCACGGCAAAGAAAATCATCGAAAACACCCATCCTCTGTACTGCACGCTGCACACGGCCGTACCAGTGGCGGCATAGCGCGGAAAATCGTGCGTACATTATAAAAAGATTGCGTCTAACCATTGTCGCCCGGCGGCGACAGCTCTGACATTCTTAACAATGCAGAGCTTTGCCGATCAGGTTGTGTACGGGCTTTGCCTGGGACACCGCGTAACGCATCAAAATTACTGGAGTGGCAATTATGCGAGCAAACAATAACGACCACGACGACGAGTTGGGACCGAATTCGGCTGGGCAATCGGGAGACCTTCAGGGAATATCGGACGAAGCCGGCGCGAATTCCGAGAGCGTAAAGGAATTGATAGAGCAGGGAAACGCGTTCGAAGCCGACGCCGTAGAGGGTGTGGAGAACGCCAAAGATCCGGATGTGTCTGAGGTCACCACGCGTGAAGTGCCAGAAGACGACGTTCCCGAAGAGTATCGGAACGCCAGCTAGGCGCTTTGTTAGTACGTCGGGTAAAACTGAATCGAGCAGTGAGCGCAGCCGTCAACCAGTCGGCGGAGGAGAACAACATGCCACAGAGCCCGCACAATCGACTCGCGGAAATGCACAACCTTGCCGCCCACGCTCACGCTGCGGCCGCTGTCGCGCACGGTAAAGGAGATCACCTGACCGCGCACGAACTTACCAGACAGGCGCATGAGCACTCTATGAATGTTCACAAGCTCGCCGAGGAGCTGGCCGCTAAGGAAGCTAAGTCCACCAAAACCTAGAACGCACAAAGCCCAGTGCAAGCTGTTCACCCCCACTATCCACGCCGCTGGAGGCATTGTTCCTTCCTAACCCCCTAGGTCTTCCAGAGCAGTCGAGTTGGCAGTGCCGGCAGACATGCCTGCACCATGACTTTCGATCCGAGTTACTCACACTGCTGTTGTGGAGATCACGGCAGCGGCTACTGTGGTTTCGCTGTTGCGCTCGCCGAAGCCTGCACCGGTTGCTCTGGGGTTATCTTGGATGCGATACCGGCCTGCACTTGCTTATTGGGCGGTATTTCCGTCCCGGCTGGATAGATGAGAATCTGCATCCTGCCCCAGCCGGCATCCGAATTCGCATCCGGCTGCTTGCCCATTCCCAGTGTCTTAACCTGGCTGTCGTCAAATCCGAAGTTCTCGACTAAATACTCGCGCACCACCATGGCTCTGGCTTCGGTTAGCACCAAGTCTTTTTGGGTATCGCCCTCCATGCCCGCGGACGCCACGATCACCGCAAACCCGAACTGGTTATTCGCCAGGAACTCGCCGCCGGCGTTTAGAGATTTCTGGTTTTTTAGTTTAGCCGAATCCTGCTTGTCGAAAAGCTGTTTCGCCGAGTACGTAAACTCCTTTGTCGGTGTTACCTGCGGCAGCCGTTCGATTTCATTTTGCGCCAGCTCGGCGGAATCTTCGTAGCCGCGGTTCTTGAAATACCCACGCAAGAAGAAGTTGTGTTTCAGGGCCTCCATGTTTTCCTGAAAATCGGTAACCCCCGTTTGCGCCTGGAGCATCGTGTCATGCAGCGTGGTCGTCGTCTGTTCGAGGTTGTTATAGAGCTGTTTGTCATTGACCAACGCTCCGACCGTTCCCTGACCCGCATCGATCTTGGCGCTGATCGAATCGATATTGGCCGTCGCCCGAGTGGTGTTCTGGATGGCTTGCTGGCTGCTATCAAGGATGCCGCTCGTCTTTTTGAGCAGGTCTGATATTTCGAGCGGTGGTTCGCTCGCGATGGTGTCGCCATTCCTCACATCGGCTTTCCCAGACGATCCGAACGAGATCGCGAGATACTGGTTCCCCAACAAGCCTTCAGTTTCAATGGTGGCCACGGAGTCTTGTTTGATGATCTCGTGCGTCGACTTGCTGAGATCCATAACGACGGTGACCTTTTCACCCGGCTTGTGGGGTAACACGATGCTGCTTACAGTTCCACTGTGAACCCCGCCCACCCGCACATCGGCTCCCGCATCCAGCCCCACGACATTGTCGAACTCCGCTTTCAATTGATAGGTGGAGCTGAAAAGATACTGCTTGCTTCCGATGATGAAAATGCCGGCCACCAGAATCGCCAATGTCACAACGATGAAAGCTCCCAACCGCGCCGCTCTCGACATATGCCCTCCCTACTCCTGCATACTTCCTACGACGAATGTCCTAGAAATTCCCGAGCAAATTCAATGTCACTTCTTTGCAGCTCTGCAAAGGTGCCTTCGATCACCACATTTCCCTCATTGAGCAGGGACAGGCGGTCCGCGATTGTCTTCGCGCTGTGCAGATTGTGAGTCACGACGATGGATGCCATGTGATGTTCCGCCTGAAGCTTGAGAACCAAATCGTCGATCTCTCCCGAGCTAATAGGGTCGAGACCCGCGGTAGGTTCGTCGAGCAGCAGAATATCCGGCTCCAAAGCCAGAGCACGTGCCAGACCGACTCGTTTCTGCATGCCTCCCGAGATATCCGATGGCATCTTATCGAGATGTCCTTCCATGCCTACTTCCGCCAGCAGTTGCCGCACCCGGTCGGCCCGCTCGGACTTCGACATCTCTCTCTTATGGTGTTGCAGCGGGAAAGCGACGTTCTGCTCAACGGTTAGCGAATCGTAAAGCGCGGCGTGCTGAAACAGAAAACCCATCTTCATTCGTATCTTGCCGAGTTGATCGAGATCCAGACCGGTGATGTCTTTGCCGTGGATGCGAACCGATCCTGAGTCCGCCGTCTCCAGGCCGATGATCAGTCTCAGCAATACGCTCTTACCTGTACCGCTGCGCCCCAGCACTGCTAAAGTCTCGCCGCGGGCCACGGTCAGGCTAATCCCGTTCAAAACCTTTTGACTCGCGAAAGACTTATGAAGGTCCTCGACGGCGATAGCTGGCGCGCTGCCGTCTTTCGCGGCTTCTTCTGGCTCCATGGCGGTTTGGATGAGAAGTTGATCGATTGTGTTCATACTTGTTTCGCGAGCTGCTTAGCCATCTAGTTCATATCCACGCGAACATCGTTCATGCAAAGACGGTCACGGGAAAAATATGATGATGAGTTTCACGAGCACGACATCGGCGAGGATCACAAACAACGAGGACAAGACGACCGAACTGGTAGCTGCGCGACCCACGCCAGCAGCGCCTCCCCGCGTACGCATCCCCTGAAAACACGCGATCACTCCAATGATCAGTCCAAACGCCATGGTCTTAAAGGTGGGCGGCAGGAAGTCGTTGAAAGCGGCACCCTTGAAACCGGCATTGATGAACTGATGTAACGAAAGCGGCTCAACCAAGGCCTGCGCAACCCAGCCCATCAGCAAGCCGGAGGCGTCGGCAGCGAGAGTCAGAAGAGGGAGCACGAGGATACAAGCCAGGATGCGGGGTGCGGCCAAGAGTCTATAAGGGCTTACTGCCGATGTCTCTATGGCATCGATCTGCTCGGTTACCTTCATCGATGCCAGTTCCGCGCCAATGCCAGCGCCCACACGTCCACTTACAACCAGACCGGTAATTATCGGGCCGGTCTCGTGAATAACGGAGAACACGATAGCGGCGGGAAGCAGCGACTTAGCTCCAAAACGAGTCAAGCTGTAACGGGCTTCCATGGAAAGTACAACCCCGGTCGCGGCTCCGGCCAGAGCGACTAACGGCAGAGACATGGATCCGATCTCGTCGAGTTGCCGAAACAGTTCGCGGAATTCAAATGGCGGCGTCACCGCGGCGCATACAACTCGCCAGAAGAATATGCCTAGGTCGCCGAACCACTCTACAAACCTGTTGATCAGGCCGGGAGCGGAACTCACCCTTGGTAATATCAGTGATGTCCGCGGCCCTGGAAGTGGAGGGTCCACGCCTGCAACCGTGCTGAATTTCTGGTCGATCATGGGTTTTTGGGACTAGGATTTGCGCTCGAATCGGGCGCTCCGTGTGAGTCGTTGAGGTGCATGCGAGTAAGCAGTGAGTGTGGTCCGCTATAGAGAAATTCGAGGGAGATGTTTGCGCCTACATAGCCCAGTAAGCTGTAGTTGCCCATGCGGAACGCATCCTTGTAATCGTAGCGAACGGGATACCAGGCGTAAACTGCCGTCATGGTGCCGGCATAGGGGGCAACCAGATCGGGTAAAGAAAAGACGCGATGGCCATCGACGCCGCGGCGTGCTGTAAAGGTAGAAATCACGGCATGTTTGAGGCGCGGAAACAGACCTTTACACTCACAGCGGTAATACAACGTGTCTTCGCGCAAGGCTTCCGAGAGCGCATAACGCGTCGTCGTGGTCACCGCCACGATGCCGTAGTTGGAGCCAAAACGCTTGCTGTAACCCTCCGCACCTTGCTTCCACTCCGGCGGCGCATTATCGACCTGGTCAATGCCAGCCGCGATTCCGGCTTCGGCGATGGGATACGGGCCGAACGCGTCGAACGCGTAGTTGCGCAGCTTCGTTGTCTCCGGCGGGCGTATATAAGTCAGATCCGGTAGCGGGTTCGGCGTACTGACTGACAAGTTGACCGGGCTGCTGGAGGAGTCCGCCGTATCGATCAGCGCCTGCGCCTTTGCCAGCACGGACAGAGCCGCGAAGTCCACGACTACCAACAGCCAGAAAATAAGTCTTCGCATTCTCATGTCGAGATTCTCCCAGGGCAATCCTTATCCAATCTAAGGTCCAACCAGTCTAAGATCCAGGCTGCACACCTATAACATCTACCTGTTCTTCAGACGGTAAGTGGGCAAGGTCCGTGGTCGCACTGGCAAGCAATCTCGACCTCCTCGGATCCCGCTTCTTTACAGGCTTGACTGCAGTATTTGTCGCCAGGTTGTACCAAGCACCGGCACGGCAGGTGCGCGCACTTAATCTGCTCATTTGTCATCGTCATTAGTTCCCCTTTTCATTAGTTATTTGTTTCATTTCTCGTCTTAAAACGCCATCAAACTATAGGGCCGATTGGCCCAGTAAAGCCCGGCCTTTTCAGAAATCGATCCTCCGAACCTACCAGAATTGCTGTCGGGAGCCGTAAGGTGCGTATCTCTGGGGCGTTCCCGCTGATTGCGCGAACTGCTACGCCATCACCATCAGTAAAAGGGTCTGACACTATCTCAAAACGCTCGCCGTACATTGTTATGTGCTTGGAGGCTGTGAAGCCGAGGCCCTTTATCTTTGCACAGCTCTCAGAGCGTGTTCGCCTATGCATATCCGCCGCTCTTTCCGTCACGGTTTGCGACATGGTAGTCTCCGGGATGTCTTGCGAGCCAGTGTTGACGGTCTTCATTCGCCGACAGTTTTCTCAGCACGGCCGATCCAGTCTTGAACTTTGCCGGCGTTCTTTTCCGCGTTCCCTGCGACTTCCAAGTCGGGGTCATTCGTCGCCTTGCCGACCTCTTCCTTGATTTTCCCCTTCACTTCGTGGATTTTGCCCTCGGTCCGGTCTTGCGTGCTTGGTTTCATGTTCTCTCCGCTTCTTGTTATTAATCAGCTCCGATTGTGTCTCCGCTCTGTTGCCGGAGCGCAATTGTTACGCGCAACTAGGCCACTTCTTTTCTTTCAACATTCGCCGGCACCTGCGCGAGCTCGTCAAACAGAGAGCGGTAATGAATCATCGCCGTTCTCAACTCTTCGGTAGTTGCTTCCTCTTTTCCGACTTTCAAAACCCGCAGCGCAATCTCGTGTGCGGACCGATAGTTCTCCACCACTCGTGGATGGTCGACAGAAATGTCGGCAGCGCGCTGATCGAAATCGGATACGGGGTAACCTCGAGCTTTCATTAAAGAGCACACTAGGTCGTCGGCTTCCGTGACCGCGCCTTTAGGGGAATCGACAAAGCGAGACTGCACGGACTCCCACCGTTTCGAAAAACGTTCGTGTTCGATTGGGTCAAGATCGCGAATGTTGAGTTTCTCAACCCGCTTCTCGCGGTCCTCTAATTTCGCTTCAGCCTTTCTTCCCGCCCCATGCACCAGGACTGCCCGATCGTACTCGGGCCCAAATTTCTTTCGCAGGTCTGCAGTTGTATTCCTGCGCTTTCGCACGTACAGCAAAGCCAGCACTGCGATGATCACAATGACCGCGACAGCGAGCGCGATCAGTTTAGGGTCCATCAGATCCAGATTCATCGAAAACCTCCATCCATCAAATGTCGCAAGAACCGACGTCGTCCAAGGAGCTTACTTTGGCGTCAGAACCTTGTGAGTTGCTAGTATCTAACTCCCGGCCTCGGAAGACTGATCACAATTGATCGTTTTCTAAATCAGCGCGCCAGCATTCCGCAAACGGGGCCGTACGACGCGCTTTTTCACAAAGTGAGCGATTGTGCACAGCATTGCCGAAGGAAGTGAGCGAATCTACAAGCTGCCCCCACAGGCAGAAGTTGCTCTTCTTCGGATTCTCGGATTCAACCTCGATCCGATCAAAGGAAAATATGAAAACGATTAAATTGTTGTTCACCATGCTGGGGCTGGTTGTCACCGGAATTCTTGTCGGATGCTCAACGACGGCCGCGAAGTCCCCCGATGTTTCCGACAGTATTCGCAAGTCGCTCGATCAAGCGGGCTTTAAGAATGTTTCCGTCAGCGAAGATCGCGACAAGGGCATCGTAACCCTTGGCGGACAAGTTGCCAGCGCGAACGCCAAGTCAGACGCCGAATCTCTGGCAAAGTCCCTTGCAGGCGTCCAGGTTGTCGCGGATCAGATTGCCGTGATTCCGGTGGGCGGAGAAAAAGATGCCAAGGCCGTGAACACTGATCTGGACAAGGGCATCGCGGAAAATCTAGATGCTGCTCTGATCCAGAACCAAATGCACGCAAACGTGAAATATGAAGTGAAGAGCGGCGTCGTGACGCTGAGCGGAGAGGTGAACTCGGAAGACAAGCGGACCCGTGCCGGACAAGTAGCGAGCGCAGTGCCGAACGTCCAGCAAGTGGTGAACGACCTGCAGGTTAAAGATCAGAAAGCCAGTTCATCACCGTCACTATAGGGACAGCTGCAGAGTGGATGCGTGCCAGAGGACGGAGGGAGGACCGCATTTCGGGTTGCTTCCGGCAAAGTGAGCAAGTCAAGTTCTCGGGCGCAAACCGCTATGGCGGCCTCGATAAGGAGATACCATGTCGTTCGGAATTTATGCAATTGGCTTCGCGATCTTGATCGGCGGACTGGTCTACGCCGCGCACCTGATACACATGCCCGCCCACTGGATTGTCGTGGGCGCGATTGTCCTCTTAGGCGTTGGGATTCTGTCCGGCGTTAAGGCCACGCGTCAGAAGGATCCTGCGGAATAGCCATTGTTTGATTCAGAGTAAAAAGCAGGTCCTTCGCTTCGCTCAGGATGGCAAGTTTGGAAACTCAGGCGGGAGCTAGTCGTGGAGAACGATATTCAGAAGTGAACTATGAACTTGCAGTCCGCCCTCGCCATAGTCAACAAAGCCTAACTTTCTGAACCGGTTCATGAAGAAACTGACCCGGGACCGGGTTGTGCCGATCATATCGGCAAGGGTCTCCTGGCTGATCTTGGGGATGACCGTCTCGGGTACACCTTCCTTGCCGAAATGAGCCAGCAAGAGCAGAATCCGAGCCAGTCTCTTTTCGCTGGAATTGAAGAGTTGGTCAACGAGATCCTCTTCATAGCGGATGTTCCGCGCCAGCAAATAGGCCACGAACATGTCGGAAAATTCGTGTTCCCGATGAAGCGCTTCCATCATGGCTTTCTTGTCGATGCGCAAGAGTTCGCAGTCCGTCAACGCGGTTGCAGACCCCATGCGTAAAGGCTGTCCAGCCAGGCTACCTTCTCCGAAAAACTCTCCCTCGTTTAATATGCCCAGAGTCGCTTCCTTGCCAATCTTGGATACGACCGTGAGCCGAACCTTGCCTTCCTGGATGTAGAAGACGGAGTCAGCCGCATCCCCCTGCGCGAAAACCGCTTCTTTCTTGGGAAAAACCACGACCTTACTACCCGCGCCGATAGTGGCAAGGAAGTCCTTTGGGTCGAAATCGGGCTTTCTTTTGGCCAACGCGATCGGTGATGCCATTAATAAATTCTCCGAGTGTCAAGCATACACTCTCGAACATTCTGACAGGATCGTAGTATGCAAGATGTCCACTTTTGCTCACAATTGGAAAAAAAGGTCCTGGAGTGAACCAAAAATGAGAACTGCCGCCTCCATAACCTATTGAAACTGATCAATATTGAACATCTTCCTCGCTCTGGACGCCGCACTATGGTGTGGTGAAGACCAAAGAACTCACTCCGAAACAGATACTATCCGTACCTTGTAATACTTGTGGTGCAGCGATCGGGGAAGTTTGCGAACTGCATACGGGGGCCCCGCGCACCGAGCCACACCGGGATCGGAAGCTTTCCGCAGCCGAGGCCGCGGAAAAAGCAATCGGCAACGGATAACAGCCCGCGGGGGGCCGGGATGTCTGAAAGCTGCTTCGGAAGCTCTCGGTGAGACGCGCCCAGCGTGAAATGGCGGCGTTTTGGCAACTGTGACAAAAATTCTTACTTTGAAGGATAAGGCAATTTTATGGACGTACAGCAGATGAGTAAGGACCAGTTGATAGACTTAGCCAAAGAATCCGGGCGGACTGTAGAAGACGGCAAGAGCCAAATCACATCCCTCGAAGCGGATCAGCGGAAACTCGTCGCTCTGCTCCTGAAGTTGACAAAGATAACCGGCAGCCTACGGAATCGGCTATTTGAACTCTCCATGGATAACAAGGCTCTGACAGAATCCCTTGAAAAGCGCGCGCCCGATGTGCATGCGCTATTTTCCGATTTGCGTAGTAATTCAAAAGATCATCCAGCATTGGCCGATTTCCCAAGCATTCAAGAGTTAGAGGAATCAATCGAAGCCATTCTCGGACCGATTCATTAGGCCCCGGAATTTTCCTTTCCAGTCCCGGACACTGGCGCAGAACACACTTAAAGAGCAGCCGATTTGCCGAAGAGTGAGCACTCTTGTTCAGCAGAATAGCGGTGCCGCCGCTAAGATCGACTTTGCAGGAACCAAACTAAAAGCAGAAATTACCGAACGCCGACTTGGAACTGGTGAACTATGAGTCCGGTACTGGCTACACGAAGATGAAGAGAAGGATTCCGCGGCGATGGTTGGCGTTTGAATCCTGTGCGTTAAATCGAGGGCGTGGGCGATGAGCACGCCCGACCGCCACGGACGGCTAGCCTCGGATTCCAATAACGAAGATGCACTGGCTTGCGATCGTCCTGCTCGTGTCGAGAAAAAGCGCCCTGCGATGGCTGATCCATCTCGGCGGCCCCAGCCTGATTTTGCTGGGCCTCATCGACAATTCCGTTGTCCCTCTGCCGGGTAGCACCGACATCGTCACCATTCTGCTGGCCGCCCACAATCGCGAACCGTGGGTCTATTACGCAATCATGGCGACGGCGGGAGCCCTCATCGGCGGCTATCTTACCTACCGCATGGCGCGCAAAGGTGGCAAGGAAACTCTGGAAAGAAAGTTCTCGAAGCAAACGACCGACAAGGTCTACGCGATTTTTTCACGGTGGGGCTTCGCGGCAGTCGCAATCCCGGCCCTGCTTCCGCCGCCGTTTCCCATCGTGCCCATGCTCTTGGCCGCCGGCGCCATGCAGTATTCCACCAGGAAGTTTCTGACGGCTCTGGCCGTGGGGCGAGGCATTCGGTTCACCATCCTTGCTTATCTCGGCGTCCGCTACGGGCGTCACATCGTGAGTTTCTTCGCGCGGTACTACTGGGATGTGCTTTTCCTTCTGGTCGCATTCTCGGTGCTGGGCGCACTGTTCGGCCTGTTCGAATACAGGCGGAGACAGAAAGCGAATGGCCATGAAACTCCCCGCCCGAAATCGCAACCTCGTCGGCAGGGCGCCCAATCACTTTAGGTTTCCCTTCAGCAAATCTAACTGGACCACACAGTACGGCAGTGCCGCGGCAAAGGGCTAAGGTTGATTCTCTTCCATCTCGCGAACCTTCAGGGCTGCGTTCGGGAAGCGGAGTGAACGCACGGTAATTCCTACCGAAGGTTGCCCGCGACAGTTGGCACCGGTGCCGGCGCCACGGATTTTAACTGATCCAGCGCCGCTAGCACGCCCTGCCAGCGAACCGGGTCCTTCTTCGTCTCGATCGGTACCGAGAGGTCGGAATAAAAGCCGAGAATGTTGGCACGCAATTCCGGAGTCGTTCCCTCGAACTTGTGACTCGATAACTGGCCCAGCAGTTTTGCGTAAGTGTCGTCGGCAAGCGAGTACTCCGCCGCCTTGGTGGCTTGGCCGCTATCAAGATCGCAATTGGGAAGCAGGACCGAGTCGGTGCCCACTGCACGTAGGAAAGCCCGGTATTGATCGACTGTTAAATTGATGCTCTTGAAATACAGGTCCTCGGTCTGCGGAGTCGGGTTCTTGAAGCCCAGCCCCTTGAAGGGACCGATTCTCGGCATGTAGCGCAAGAGGGTGGAGAGGATCCGGGTTCCAAAGCCGGGCTTGGTGTAGTCCTTCCCCCACTCCTTTTCATAACCGGAGCGCGAAAGCCGGTACAGGAACTCCTCTTTCGCGAAGTCGGGATGCTCGTGCATCATGTCTTTCTTATGGGTCTGGAGCGCGACTTGGGTCATCTCCGGAATCAGTCGGCTGACAGAGAAACGATAGGAACCGATGGCAAGATCCTCATGAGCAAGTACGTCTTTCAACTGCAATCCATATACGACTGGGAAGGCTCGCTCCAGCAGAGGCTTTGACACTTGAAACCCGATGAAATCGTGGTATTGCTGCGAGGCGTAACGATTCTTCGCCACCTGCAGCATGTCGAAGCCGAACTCGGTTTTCAAGTGTGCCGTCTTGTCTTCCGCATACACCACCGACTTGCCGAACTTCGCTCGCAACTTTGGATACTCGATGGCCACCGCCTCATTCACTGCCATCCCGTGCCCGGTAATGTCCGACGCATAGTGGGCCAGCGCGCCCAGAGCGAAGGCATACTCGTTGGCATCCTGGCTCTCGAGCAGCAGTTCGCGAACAAAATCTCCGCTGCGGACGTAATGCACCAGGTTGCTGAAATCCTTGCTGCCGAATGGGTAGTAACCCATGTCTTGGATGACGGCGCCGCCGTAAGCGTAGGCATGCGCCTCCTTGATCTGATCTTCCGACAGGCCGGGGTATCGCTTGAGCAGCAGAGGCCGGATCTCGTCGGTCCAGACGAGGTCCACGATTTCCTCGTGCGTCAGAACGGAGTACGCGAACGAACGGCCGCGGCACATGAGCACGATGAGAAGAACTGCCAATGTGCGGATAGGAAGCAGGCGCCAACCTCTAATGGTCCCGCAGAAGATCATGGCGCCTGACGAGCTTGCCAGCTGACGCATGGCTCAAAGCTCAAATGCGACCGATGACTACGAGAATGATGACGATCACGAGGATCAGTCCCAACCCTCCGGTCGGAGCATATCCCCAGTCTCGACTGTGCGACCACCGCGGCAGGGCACCAAAGAGAGCTAAGAGCAAAATCACGATCAGTATGGTTCCGAGCATATGGACTCCTTTTCGTCATCACGCAGACGACGTTCACATGTCCCTAACCGCAGGGGACAGCTCTAACTCTGTGTCGTTCCAGCGCGGCGTAACCCGATCCGGGAGAAGAAGCGCACGGGAAGCAATCTTGGGCGAGAGCCAATTATGTTTATAGGCGTTCCGCTGGATACTTACTGGTCAAAACTGCTCAATGTAAGAATTGGGTCGAAAGGGCGGGTTGGGTGCCCGCGATGATAGCCGGTGGATCGGATCTCCCCGCCCGCGGGACATCACTTCGATCGCTGCGTAGCCGCCGGAAAGGAAATGGCGCGAGCCCACGGAGTGGACCCGCACCAATCTAAGAGTTAATCGACTTTCCTATACCGCACGCTACGTGACGCAATGTGTTGCAGTCAATTCGCTTCTGACGAGGCTATTCTTTACCTCCAGGGCCTTTTTTCTCAGGAGCGCTTTCGGGGCGAGCCGCAGGGCGAGCCTGTGGGCGAGGGGCAGGCTGCGCATGAGCTACAGGCTGCGCGTGAGCTGCAGGCTGGGCATGGGCTGCAGGCTGTGCGTGAGCCGCAGGCTGTGCGTGAGCCGGCTTGTTCTCGTTCGAACGAGTCGCCGCTGCTTTATTCTCAGCCGCCTTGTTCTCAGTCGAGCGAGTCGCCGCTGCTTTATTCTCAGCCGCCTTGTTCTCAGTCGAACGAGTCGCCGCTGCTTTATTCTCAGCCGCCTTGTTCTCAGTCGAACGAGTCGCCGCTGCTTTATTCTCAGCCGCCTTGTTCTCAGT
>JBAWFQ010000095.1:0-31514 GCA_049592035.1 Terriglobales bacterium | reverse complement strand
TATGCTGCGCATGACTTCGTAACTCAATCCTCCGGAAATTGCGCCCACGAGCGCGGCCTTGCCTAATTCTTTCCAGTTCAGGCCGCCGAGCGGGACCATGCCGCGCACATGCAGGAGCAGGGCGATGGCCACAGCGTTGGCGGTGATGCCGATGTCGGAGGCGATGGCCAGTCCGGTGACGGAGAGCGTTCTAAAAAATAGCGCGTAAATGGGTAGCGAGGCGATGGTGATCAGGCTGCTCGCTACCATGGGCGTGAGGGTGTTGCTCGACGCGTAGAACGCGCGGGCATAGAGCGCCTGACTGGACCACAGCGCTAGCGACAGCGAAAACCAAAAGAAATACAAGGCGGTGGATTCGGAATCGGCGAAGGTGAAATGGCCGCGGCGATAGACGAGATCGATTAATGGGAGGGCAATGGCCATCATCCAGCCGGTGATGAGGAGGGAAGCGGCGGTGATGCGATAGACGGACGCGTTGACGGTGGCGGCGAATTCTTCGAACTTTTTTTCTCCGAAGAGGCGCGAGAAAAAAGGGAGCGAAGCCTGGCCGGCGGCTTGTCCTAAAACGGCGATGGGAACGGCGAAGAGACGCTTGGCGTAGTTGAGGCGGGCGATGTCGCCGATTCCACTGGAGGCGAAGTAGCGGAGGATCCAATCGTCGGCGCTGACTAGCGAAACGCCTAGCATCAGCGGGATGGAGAGGCGGACCCACTCGCGGAAGGCAGGATTCTTCACCTCGAACGAGGGGCGGTATCCAGTGCCGATTTTGGCGGCTCCGATGGCGTTGATTAGGAATGGGCCGGCGATGCTGCCAACCAGCGCTCCGAAGGCTAGAGACGCGATGCCCATCTGGCGTCCGGCTACAACTCCTCCGGCGATGATGAAGACGTTGTAGATGAGCGGGCCGAATGCGGGCAGCAGGAAGAGACGGTGAGAGAGCAAGACCGCTGAGACGACACCTCCAACATAAAAGAAGATCTGCGCCGGGAGCAGGATGCGGGTGAGATGAACACAGAGTTGCATCTGCTGGGGCGTGAAACCGTGGAACATCCAGGCGGCGAACTGCGGGGTGAAGATCTCGGCCAGGACGGTGCCGGCGATTAGTACCGTGGTCATCACCGTGATGATGATGGAAAAAGTTTTCTGCGCGTCGTGCTCGCGCTTTTCGGCTAGAAACCGGGTGTAGATGGAGATGAAGGTGATCGAGGCGGTGCCGCCGGCGACGATGTAATTGAGCCAGTCGGGGAGGGTGAAGGCGGCCACGTAGGCGTCGGTCTGCTGTCCGGCGCCGAAGGCGTAGGCGATGTAGGCCTCGCGGATGTATCCGACCATGCGGGAGAGCGTGATGGCCGTCATCAGCAACAGCGTGGCGGAAAACGCCGTGTGCTGGTGCGACGGACGGAAGAAGCGGAGAAGACGCATCGTTTGCAGATTAACGCATCTGGGGGTTGGTGGGAGAGTTATTGGCGGGTTGGAATCGGGGAAGACAATTACTTACTCTGCTTGCCTCTGGTTCCGTGTGGCTACAAATCAAAAGCCTTCACCACAGGGTGCATAGGGGTTCACAGGGGAAAGCCAAATCCTTCTCGGATGGATTTATAGACGACAACGTCTGGTAAATATCTGCGCCATTTGGACTTGTCTGTTGAGCTTGGTTTTACCCGCGCTGCATTGCCATTTCTGGGCTTGCGCTGCATATTGCCGCCAGTACGGAGGCAATTGTGGCTATTTCACTTTCAGATTTTGCAGAGCAGACCAATCCTCAGATTTTAGCGGAGGCGCGCCGCCCTGATTTCCAGCAAGCGACGCGCGTTCACGGAAGCTTGCTGGCTGCGGTCGAGAAACGGGCACTGGTCTGGATGGCCGAGCGCATGCCGGGGTGGGCGAACTCCGATCAGCTGACACTACTTGGTTTTGCCGCCCAGATCGCGACTGGCGTTTGCTACGCACTTGCCGGCTGGAACCGCTACATGGTGCTTGCGGCAATCGTTTGTCTCGCGTTGAACTGGTTCGGCGACAGTCTTGACGGAACTTTGGCGCGGGTGCGCCAGCGGCAGCGGCCGCGGTACGGCTTCTATGTCGATCACATCATCGACTCCATCGGAGCGGTTGCGATGATGATCGGGTTGGCGCTTTCTGGAATCATGCATCCGGCGATTGCTGTGGGACTGCTGATTGCGTTTCTGCTGCTTTCCATCCAGTCGTATCTGGCCACTTATACGCTGGGCGAATTTCACCTTTCGATGTGGCGCTTCGGTCCGACGGAATTGCGCGTGCTGCTGGCGGTGGGCAACGCGGCGGCGTTGCGTTGGGCGCGGGTGATGCACGGGCGCTACCGGCTGTTTGATATTGGCGGCTTGGTTGGATTGGCTGGAATGCTGCTGATGCTGGTGGTTGCTTGCGTGAAGAATACGGTGCGGCTTTACCGGGAAGAGAGAATTTTATGAAGAGTTCTCAGTTCCCGGTTCTCGGTTCTCAGAAAAATCGACACCGGTTACTTCTTCGCTGGTTGAAGTTCAACGCTGTGGGTGGAATCGGGGTGGGCGTACAACTGGCGGCTCTGGCGGCTTTTCGTTCCTGGCTGAAACTGGATTATCTGCTGGCTACGGGGATGGCGGTCGAGATCGCGGTGATCCACAATTTTTTGTGGCACGAGCGGTTCACTTGGGCAGACCGTCCGGCCGGGCGGTGGCGGCGCTCGCTGGTCAGATTCGGCAAGTTCAACGCCAGCAATGGAGCGGTTTCGATCGCTGGCAACCTCGTGGTGATGCGGCTGCTGGTGGGCGCGGCGAAGTGGAACTATGTTGCGTCGAATGCTCTTGCGATCGTCGTTTGTTCGCTGGTGAATTTTCTGCTTGGTGATCGTTTCGTGTTCGATGAGGAAAAGACCGCGGCTGCGATGTCTGGCTAACGGCAGCCGAACTGCGCTCGGCTGGACGGCCGAGGGCGGCCGTCTCTACGCGAACCTCACGTAAGATGTTTCCGTGTTTCCCGCTTTCCTTCAGATCGATCGCCACGGTCCGGCTTGCCTCCTGCGGCTTACTTCGCCTGACGGCACTAACCGACTCACCCGCGCCTGCATGCTTGCGCTGACCGTTGCCATCGGCGAACTGAGGCGCGAACGGATAGAGCAGCTTCGCCCACTGATTATCGCGGGCAATCGGCATTTTTTCTCCGTTGGCGCCGATTTGAACGAAATTGCCGCCCTGACTGGCCCCGAAGCCTACGAGTTCTCCGCTATGGGACAAGCGCTTATGAACGCAATCGCCGACTATCCTGATCCGGTTATCGCTGCGATCGAGGGCCATTGCATGGGCGGAGGCCTTGACCTTGCGCTTGCCTGTCACCGCCGGATCGCCGCGCCGCACGCGGTGTTCGGACATCGCGGCGCGGCTCTCGGCCTCATGACCGGATGGGGAGGGACGCAACGCTTGCCGCGTCTGATCGGGAAGGGAAGGGCGTTGGAGCTTTTTACCGCTGCAGAAAAAATCTCTGCCGCGCGGGCTTTCGAGATTGGATTGGTGGATGCCATCGCCGCCGATCCTGTTGCCGAGGCGCTCCGGCAAACGCTTATACGACCAATGCTTATACGACCGATGGTTAAACGACCAGTGACCAGTCCAGAAACGCCCTCATCCAAGCGAGATTGAAAAATCCGAAGGCCACGAGATAGAAGCTGAATTGTTTCTCGCTCCAATGGGCGTCCGCGTAACTTCCCAGCGAGAGGAATGCGGGATAGACGGGAAGCAGATAGCGCACGGTGCCGGACGCTGGCCGTCCGGCATACACCACCATCTGCAGAATCACGGTCAGGGCGAAAAGTTTGTCTTCGATACGGACTTCGCGGCGCAGGCTGAGTGCGAGAACAAGGATGATCAGACCGAGCCTGATTGCCAGCAGTGCATCGTGCTGTGCTATGGGCGCTCGTACCGATTCCCAGATGCCCATCCACGGCGGAGCGAGAGCCATTCTCTGGTAGAGGCGGTAGGCCGCCACTACCGACAGACGGCCCGACCAGCGGAGCCATCCCCAATAGCCGAGTAGGCCGAGGGGGGTGAGCAACGCTGTCAGCGACGCGGTGCGACGGCTTCGCAACGCCAGGACGCAGAGGGGAACTGCCACCAAAACGCCCGACGGTCGGCCTAATCCCGCCAGCAAACCGCACAGAGCGGCCGACACCCACCTGTTCTCACGCGCGAAGATTACAGCCCATACGATGAGCGCGATTGTCAGAGACTCGGCGTATCCCGCGAAGAGGGCAAAGCTGGCGGGCCAGACGGCTACTAGGAGCAACATGCGGAGGCGTCCTCTGCTCGTCAGGCTGGAAGCGGCGAGCCGCAACAATCCCCAGAAGAAAAAAAACGCCGCTATTGTCGAAACTAAAAGGGCTGCGACTGTGGCGGGCAGGAACCAACTCACCACGCGAATCGCCGCCGGATATAACGGATAGAAAATCACCGCCATGGGGAGATCGTATCCGTGCTGGGCGATTCGCAAATACCAGAGAGTGTCGAAGCGCTCCCAAATTCCGAGCAACGCATAGTGCACGCCGTGCGGCGCGGGCAGATTGTCGGTCAGTGCATTCGTGTGAATCAGCGCCGGGTCGGGATGCAGAAATGGCAAGAAGGCTGCGGCCATCGCTGTGTAGAAGACGCGCAAGGCTGCGGTTAGTGCCAGCGCGATCTGCCAGTCGGGCCGGGATTCGAGCTTGCGCAACATGATTTTAGATTGTAGCTCCCGCGTTCTGCGCGGCCCCCCGCGCTTCCGATATGCGATCTAATTTCGATCTGAACGCCGCGCTCGGCTTGATAGGAGTACAGTTCGAAACGTGCCGGCCCTCAACGGCTAAAGCCGTAATGAAAAATGGCTTACGGCACGGCTGAAGCCGTGCCCTTTCAAAACCGACTCAAGCTGGCGCTCGGCTTGACCGACGCCCTACGCCCTCGTGTCGCTGGTATAGTAAATTGTTTTCCAAATACTTTAGATTTCTGCCCTCATGCGCGAACGTATCGAATCCACCGCTATCACGATCAACAACGTCATCGCCAGCAACCTTGACGCCAGTTCTTTGCGCTTCGAATCTAATATGCGGGCGCTCGCCGACCTTGTCGCGCAGGTGCGCAACGAGGAGGAAAAAATCCGCGAAGGCGGAGGCCCAAAGGCTATCGAGAGCCAACACGCGAAAGCACGCGTCACCGCTCGCGAGCGCATTCAGTTGCTCGCCGATCCTGGATCATTTTTTGAACTCGGCCTCTACGCGGCGTACAAAATGTACGAGGAATGGGGCGGAGCGCCATCTGCGGGCGTGATCACTGGACTTGCCCGCATTCATACGCGCATGGTCATGCTCATCGTAAACGATGCCACGGTCAAGGCTGGCGCGTTCTTCCCGATGACCACGAAGAAAGTTATCCGCGCGCAGAATATTGCCATCGAAAATCGCATCCCAACGATTTATCTCGTCGACTCGGCTGGAGTTTTTCTTCCTCTGCAGGAAGATGTTTTCCCGGACACGGATGATTTTGGGCGTGTTTTTCGCAACAACGCGGTCATGTCGGCCATGGGAATTCCGCAGATCGCGGCCATCATGGGCATGTGCGTGGCGGGCGGTGGATATCTTCCGGTGATGTGCGATCACGTGCTCATGACCGACGGCAGCGGTTTGTTTCTTGCGGGACCGGCGCTGGTGCAAGCGGCCATCGGGCAGAAAGTTTCCGCCGAAGAGCTGGGCGGAGCGGCTATGCACTCGGCCATCAGCGGTACGGTCGATTTCCGCGAGCGTAACGACGAGGATTGTATTGGGCGCATCCGGTCGCTCATTGAAAAGTGGGGATACAGGCGGCAGTCGCTTTGGGATCGCCAAAAGCCCGTGGACCCGGCGCTGCCGGCGGAGGAAATCTACGGGGCCTACGATGCGTCGCCCGCGCGCCCCTACGATATGAAAGAAATTCTGGCGCGCATCGTGGATGAGAGCCGCTTCGATGAATACAAGCCTGAATATGGCAAAACTTTGATCTGCGGCTACGCTCGCATCGGAGGCTTCGCCGTGGGCATCGTCGCCAACCAGAAACTGCACGCGCAGCAGACCGACCACGAGGGCCACAAGCGCATCGAATTTGGCGGCGTCATCTACACCGAGTCGGCCGAAAAGGCTGCGCGCTTCATCATGGACTGTAACCAGAACCTGATTCCGCTGGTATTTTTTCACGACGTCAATGGATTTATGGTTGGTCGCGATGCGGAGTGGAGCGGCATTATCAAGGCGGGAGCGAAGATGGTGAATGCGGTGTCGAATTCCGTCGTGCCGAAGATTGCGGTGATCGTCGGCGGTTCTTTTGGCGCGGGACACTACGCCATGTGCGGCAAGGCTTACGATCCGCGGTTCGTTTTTGCCTGGCCCACGGCGAAATACGCGGTCATGAGCGGAGATGCGGCTGCGGGCACGCTCGTGGAAATCAAAGTGAAGCAACTGGAACGCAGCGGCAAGAAGTTGAGCGACGAAGAGAGAAAGGAACTGTTCGATACAACTAAGAAGACATACGAGGAGCAGACAGATCCTCGCTACGGGGCGGCGCGGCTCTGGATCGACAAGATTATTGACCCCATGGAAACGCGACAGGCGATTACGCAGGCATTGGAGGCGGCGTCGCTGAATCCTGAGGTGGCGGAGTTCAAGGTTGGAGTTTTGCAAACATAATTTCCGCGGAGTTACGGTGAGCAAGCAGGTCCTTCCCCTTCGACAAGCTCAGGGTCAGGATGACAAGACTATTTCGTAAGTACTAGATGATAATACGATTAACTAAATACTAAATGATAAGACGATTTGCTAAGTATCAAATGTTAAGTACTGAATGGCGGCTACTGATTCCATCAAGCTAATCGAGTGTCCACGCGATGCCTGGCAAGGGCTCAAGGGGCAGGTCCCTGCTGAATTGAAGACCAACTATCTTCAGGCGCTGATCTCTGCCGGCTTCAGGCACATCGATGCCGTTAGCTTCGTTTCTCCTAACGCTGTTCCGCAGATGGCTGACTCGGAAGAGGTTCTGAAGGGACTTGACCTGCCCGACGACGTGGAAATCATTGGCATCGTGGTCAACGAAAAGGGCGCGCAGCGGGCGATTGCGACCGGGGCCGTGCGCACGCTGGGATTTCCGTACTCGATCTCGCCCACATTTCTGCAGAACAATCAACGGCAGACTTTGGAAGATGCCATCGAGGAATTGGAGAAGATCGAGCAGAAGGCTGACGAGGCTGGGCTCGAAACCGTAGTTTATATTTCGATGGCCTTTGGCAATCCCTACGGCGATGACTGGAATGTCGATGAGGTCGTCGCAGCCGTGGGCTTGCTCGAGTTGCAGGAGATTCACACGATCTCGCTTGCTGATACCGTGGGCGTGGCGCCGCCGGACAAAATTCAGGAGGTCGTCGCGGCGGTGATGGCTGAGTATGGATACCTTGAAATCGGAGTCCACCTGCACAGCCGTCCTGAGCAAGCCGCCGCTAAGATCGTTGCGGCGTACGATGCGGGTTGCCGCCGCTTTGATTCCGCCATTGGCGGGCTCGGCGGATGTCCGTTCGCGCAGGATGATTTAGTGGGGAACATTCCGACTGAGACCGCAATCGAGGCGCTGCGCGGGCGCGGAGCGCAGTTGCCGCCGCTGAAATCGCTGGATGCTTTGCTGCGGGCTACGGGCGAGATAGGCAGGCGGTATAAGAACTCGCTCGCAGAGTAACGCGGGTCGCGATGCAGCACGGCGCGGGCGAAAGCAGGTCCTTCGCTTCGCTCAGGATGACAAAGTATTTGTTCGGGACACACAGTCGGGGATGCTGCCATTCACGAAAACGCTCAAAGCCCTCGAAATCGCACAAAGCGCTTGTGATGCACCGCACAGTCAATCTCTCCTCAAAATTGTCATGCTGAGCGAAGCGAAGCACCTGCTTTCCTATGCGCCATTTCTACGTTTACATTCTGTCCAGCAAATCGCGTGTGCTTTACACTGGCATTACTGACGATATCTATCGCCGCACTTGGGAGCACAAGAACGATGTGCATTCCGGGTTCACCCGAGATTACAAGGTTCATCGTCTCGTTTACTATGAAACGTTCCAGTACGTGAACAACGCTATCGCTCGTGAAAAGTCTGATCAAAGGCTGGCTGCGGCGAAAGAAAATTGCGCTGATCGAAGCTGAGAATCCGACTTGGGAAGACCTGAGCGCATCGTGGTTCAACGGAAAGCAGGTCCTTCGCTTCACTCAGGATGACAAAATATTTGTTCAAGACGAAGAGTTGAAAAGTAGGTCTCATAGACCCGTTTCGGGATTACGCATGAACTACAAAACGCTCCAACTTGCCTTCGATTCCACCGTTGCTACCATCACGCTCAACCGCCCTGACAAGCGCAACGCGATCAGCTACGAGCTCATTGACGACCTGATCCGCGCTTTGGGGGAAGTGAGCGACTCTTCCGTTCGCGTTTTGATTTTGACCGGGGCAGGGAAGGCGTTTTCGTCCGGCATGGACCTCGAGAACCTGAAGGCCCTGGTCGGGCGTACGCCTGAGCAAAATATCGCAGACTCGCGAACCATGGTGTCATTGTTCCGCTCGATCTATGAATTTCCTAAACCGACTATTGCCGCAGTCAACGGAGCAGCCATCGCCGGCGGTACGGGACTTGCGCTGCTCTGCGACTTCACGCTTGCCGTGCCGGAGGCCAAGTTTGGCTATACCGAGGTTCGGATCGGATTTGTGCCCGCGATCGTCGCGACTTTTCTGCTGCGGCAGGTCGGGGAAAAAATCGCTCGCGACCTGCTGCTTACGGGTCGCATCTTTGATGCGGCCGAAGCACTGAAAATGGGCCTGATCAACGAAATCGTTTCGCCGGAGAAGCTGCTCGACCGGGCCCGGGAACTGGCGGCGCAACTGGCGGAGAACAGTCCACTTTCACTTTTCAATACCAAGCGTCTGCTCACCGCTCATGCCCACGCCGAACTCGACACGCAAATTGAAGCGGCCATCCGCGAAAATGCTGGGATTCGCGAGAGCGCCGATTTCCGCGAGGGAATCTCATCGTTTCTGGAAAAGCGCAAACCGAAGTGGACAGGGCGATGAAGCCGTCCCATATATCGATGTCTGCGAATGTGAATCTGAAGGCGACGGTGAATGAAAGCCGCATTCGCGTGCGCTATGCCGAAACCGACCAGATGGGCGTCGTCTATCATGCCAATCATTTCATCTGGTTTGAAGTGGGGCGGGTTGAACTGCTTCGCCAGCTCGGCTTCAGCTATAAAGATATGGAGCGGAAAGACGACTGCTTCATCGCGGTTGTCGATGCTTGCTGCCGTTATAAGGCTCCCGTGCACTATGATGACGAGGTTGTCGTGCGCACTTATCTGAAGCATGTCCGCGAGAAAGTGATTCGCTTTGGGTATGAACTGCGACGGGAAGAGACGGGCGAGTTGCTGGCCGAGGGCGAAACCACGCACATCGTCGCGGATTCGCAAATGAAGCCTCGGGCGCTGCCGGAGAAGTATATGAAGGTGTTTCGGGCCGCGCTCGGGAAGCGGGAAGGCGGTTTGTGATGCAGGAGTTTCTCTACAAATTGCAACTCGTGCGCGGAGATATGCTGCGTACGGGGCCGACCGAGTCGGAACAAGCCGTCGTGGCCGAACACTTCGCCTATCTCCAAGGTCTCAACGCGCGAGGCGTAATTATTTTTGTTGGCCGCACGCTGAATACGGATGAAAGTACGATGGGACTTGCAGTCTTCCGCGCCGAGTCGGAGGATGCGGCTCGACAGATCATGAACGACGATCCGGCCGTGAAGAAGGGCGTGATGACGGCGACGTTGTATCCGTTCAAGGTTGTAATGCAGGGAAATTGAAGAACGAAAAAGGAAACGGGAAGCCAGGAACAGTCTTGCAGGCTCTGCACATCAACGGAAACGACCTTGCGCTGGAGGCGGTGCGTGAGGTTGCGCGTATCGAGACGCGGCGGCCTGTGCTTCTCGATCCCGATGCCCGCGAGGCCGTCAACCGCGCCCGTGCTGTCGTCGACACGCTCGTTGCCAATAAGAAAATCTCTTACGCGATCACGACTGGCGTTGGCAAGTTGAGCGATGTGCACATCGTCGGCGATCAGGTCCGCGAGCTGCAAGTCAACCTGGTACGCTCGCACGCGGTGGGAGTGGGTGAACCGCTATCGATTCCCGATGTGCGCGCCATGATGCTTCTGCGCGCCAATTCGCTGTCGAAAGGCAACTCGGGCGTGCGCGCCATTACCATCGACACAATTTGCGAGATGCTGAACCGCGGAGTGACGCCGATGGTTCCATCGCAAGGGAGCGTGGGGGCGAGCGGCGATCTTGCGCCGTTGGCGCATCTGGCGCTGGCCTTGATTGGCGAGGGGGAATGCTTTGATGAAAAAGGCGCGCGGCTGGCGAGTGGCGAGGCATTGAAACGCGCGCAGATCAAACCACTGGTGCTGGAAGCGAAAGAAGCGGTGTCACTGATCAATGGCACACAGGCGATGCTCGCCATTGGCACGCTGATGCTGCTGGACGCGGAGACGCTGGTCGACACGGCCGATGTTATCGGCGCGATGGCTTGCGATGCGCTCAAGGGAACAAACGTCGCTTTCGATGAGCGCATTCAGAAGGCTCGTCCGCATAACGGACAGATCAGGACGGCGGCGAACCTGCGGCGGCTGCTGGAAGAGAGCGAGATCCGGGCATCGCATCGCGATTGCGGGCGGGTGCAGGACGCTTATTCGTTGCGCTGCATTCCCCAAGTGCATGGCGCGGTGCGCGACACACTGGCGCATTGCCGCGCCGTGTTTGAAACGGAGACGAACTCGGCGGTCGATAATCCGCTGGTGTTTGTGAAGAATCCTAAGGTGATGGATGGGGAAGGCGACGTGCTCTCCGGGGGAAACTTTCACGGCGAGCCGCTGGCATTCGCGCTCGATTTTCTGGCCATTGCCTTGAGCGCGCTGGCTGGCATCAGCGAGCGGCGGTTGGAGCGCATGGTGAACCCGGCGCTGAGCGAGGGGCTGCCGGCGTTTCTGGCGCCGGGAGCGGGCATGAACTCGGGCTTCATGATGCCACAGGTAACGGCTGCCGCGCTGGTGAGTGAGAACAAAGTGCTGGCGCATCCCGCGTCGGTTGATTCGATAACTACGTCGGGAAACAAGGAAGACTATGTTTCGATGGGTATGACGGCGGCTAACAAACTGAAAAAAGTAGTGGAGAACACGCGCAACACGCTGGCCATCGAGGCCATGGCGGCGGCGCAAGCGCTGGACTTTCTGGCGCCGCTGAAAACTTCGAAGTCGTTGCAGCAGGCGCATGCGGCGATCCGGGGAGTTTGCGCGACGATGGAGAAGGACCGCGTGATGTATCAGGATTTCGCGCGCATCGCACAGCTGATTGCCAGCGGGAAACTGGCCGGGATCGTGCGATAGAAAGCGCCCGATCGCACGGCGCAAGTATTTTGCGCACTTAGTGTACAAGTTCTGCCGGTCCGTGGCGCCAAGGTAGTAGCGCGTTTTGAAAACCACTTCCTCCAGCGGCTAAACAAAGTGCTGAAAAACTCGGATGCGCGTAGGAGTCGCTCCCTCAGCGGCTAAAGCCGCATTGAAAATGCGCAGTTAACGCAGCGGAAAACCGCTGCGCCACCCAAAGGCAAAACCAAAGGCAAAACCAAAGGCAAAACCAAAGGCAAGAGCCTAGCTGGACGCTTCCGTGGAATCCCACCCTTGCGCAAGAAACGCGCAAGGATGGGGCACCCATCGGCCAGGCGCAACCAACGCCCTGTTTACAGCGGGGTATGGGATGCATTAAACTCGGCGAGTTTCGTGTTCTCCTCCCCCCGAGGCACGGCAGAGATCCCAGAAGTCTGCGTGAGACGTTTCGAGTTGCCTCGAAGCGGAATCGCCAGGGCTCGGATCGAAGCGTATCCGAGGCATCGCGTCAAATCAAAATTCGAAATGACAGGGACCAATATGGCAAAAGACTACGGTAAGAGTTGCCGCGTGGGCGCTGCGGTTGTGCTTTTTTTCATCGGCGCGAGTGTGCTAGTGGCGGGCGCTCAAACGTCGGTGACGACCTATCACTATGACAACTACCGCACCGGTTGGAATCAGAATGAACCGGTGCTCACGCCCGCGAATGTGGGGAAAGCGACGTTCGGCCGGCTACTAAATGTGACGCTCGATGACCAAGTAGACGCGCAGCCGTTGGTCGTGCCGGGAGTGCTGATCACGGCAGGAAATTACCAGGGCACGCACGATGTAGTTTACGTGGCGACGGAACACAACACCGTGTATGCCATCGACGTACATAGTGGGACGGTGCTGTTGAATCCGAATTTTGGAACACCGGTATCGAATCCGCTGGGATGCAATAACAACGGGCCAAATGTGGGGATTAACTCGACGCCGGTAATCGACCCGAGCAGCAACACACTGTACGTGATGGTCTATACGCAGACTAAGAGTGCTCCGGCCTACACGCTGCACGCGCTCGATCTGGGGAATTTGACCGACAAGGTTACGCCGCAGCCGGTGACCGCGTCGCACACGCTGAGTGATGGAAGCACATTCAATTTCAATGCGAAATATCAACGGCAACGGCCGGCTTTGTTGCTTGCGAACGGCAGTATTTATGCGGGGTTTGGAAGTTTCTGCGATCTTTCTGCGAATCTTTCGCGGGGCTGGCTGCTGGGATGGACAGCGGGATCGCTGACCCCATTTCCATCGAACCAACTTAACGATACCCAGGCAACGAACGGAAGTTCTTTCTTTCTGTCGTCCATCTGGATGTCAGGCTACGGACTGGCGACCGATGATGCAGGCAACATCCTGTTCGTGACGGGGAACTCAGATTCCGGCACGTACGACGGGGTCACCGACATTCAGGAGAGCGTGGTCAAGATGTCGAATACGCTGACGACGGTGCTCGACCTGTTTACACCAGACGACCAGGAGAGTCTGGATGCTGGAGATGTCGATTTCGGCTCGGGCGGGGTGCTGGTGCTGCCCGATCAGCCGGGATCGATACCGCATCTGGCGGTGGCAGCGGGCAAAGACGGAAACATGTATTTCATGAACGAAGACAATCTGGGTGGTTACTCGCCCAACACAAATAATGTGCTGGGCACGTACAGCGTGGGTGGTTGCTGGTGCGGCCAGTCTTATTATGTGGATCCGACAGACGGAGCGGGACGGGTAGTGAGCAGCGGCGGCAACTCGGTGCAAGTCTGGGAGGTGCAAACCTCGCCCAAAGTAGCGTTAACGGAGGTTGCGGCGTCCGGCTACATACTCGGTCAGCAGGATCCGGGATTTTTCACAACAATTTCGTCGAACGGGACTGCCAGTCCAATTATCTGGGCGCTGTCGCGCCCGCAGAACTCGACGAAGGCGCCGCTTAATCTGATTGCGCTCAATCCGGACGGCGGCAAGAAAAAGACCGGACTCAAGCAACTGTACAAGAAAAAAGCGGGGGAATGGCCGAATCTTACCGGCAATGCCAACCTGGTACCGGTAGTGGCAAACGGCTTGGTGTTTGTGGCCAGCAACAAGCAGTTGCAAGTCTTCGGGCTGCTCGGAGGGGCTCAAGGGAAGACTAAGAAGTAGCGCGGGGCGCTTTGGTGCGGAGCGACCCACGTCTCGAAAACCGCGAGACGTGGGGCACCCAGGTTTTTTTGTGATTATGCGGACTTGGCTGCGGAGCCATCCAAGCCTAGTTCCGGCGCAATCGATTTCATGGCTTCAATGCAGAAGGCGATGTGCTGTTCGAGGTCCACGCCGAGATCGGCGGCGCCCTCGATGATGTCCTCGCGGTGAACGCTGCGGGCGAAGGCCTTGTCCTTCATTTTTTTGCGTACGGATGGAGCTTCGACTTCGGCGAGCGATTTTCCTGGCTTGACCAGCGCGCAAGCGGTGATGAATCCGGCAAGTTCATCGCAGGCGAAGAGCGTCTTTTCCATCGGCGAAAGGCGCGCAACGCCGGTGTATTCGGCATGCGACAGGATGGCGCGGCGCACTTCTTCGGAATAGCCGCGTTCTTTCAGGATCTCGGAACCTTTGTACGGGTGGTCGGCGGCGGTCGGATATTTCTCGTAGTCGAAGTCATGGAGAAGTCCGACCAGGCCCCACAACTCTTCGTCAGCGCCGGCTTTGCGGGCGTAGGCGCGCATGCAGGCTTCAACGGCGAGCGCGTGTTTCCGAAGACTTTCCGATTGAGTGAACTCAGTTAGTAAACACCATGCCGCATCGCGCTGATTCATAGTCTTGCACCTTGCGGCCATCGTGTCAGGAGGAGGCCGGCGTCTCCTTCAGGGGCTAAAGCCCGCGTCTTTATTGGCTGTGGGCGGCACGACTGAAGCCGTGCCCTTTCAAAACGATTTACGAGGCATCGCCCTGATCTCATGTCGATCTTATCTGGTCGATCATGGGTTTGTCGTTAAACACTTGATGGTTTGCACTTTTGTCTTGACATTCACAGGCCTAATCCAGCAGATTACGCACTAGTTGGCTTTGAGAGTAGCCCCCGCTCTGGCACTCGCAAAACCTGAATGGCTACCACATTAACGCCCGTGGACTCACGGGAAGTTGTACGGTGCGACCGTTGTCTCTTGGTGCAATTCCGCACATCTAACAGTCTCTGCCGCCGTTGTCATGTGTCCTTGGATGAGGACGAGGCGGAGATGGCCGCTATGACACCGGCTCCGGAAGTGTTGCCGGTGAACATCGATTCCATCGGACGTGGGCACCTGAAGCTGGCGCACTCGATCCGATCGCTGCGCTTGCGCAATGGCTTGAGCCAGCGGCAGCTGGCGCTGCGCATGTCCGTGCCTCGGACTTACGTGTCAAAAATCGAAAACGAGAAAGCAACGCCGACACTGTCTTCGCTGGAGAGGTTAGCGAGGGCGCTCGAGGTCAGCGTGCCGGATCTGCTCTCCGGTGGAGAACGGAACCGGCAGGAGGAAGTGCGCGAATTGATGGAAGATCAATTTGTGGCCGAGGTTTTGCCGTATTTGTCGCAGCTGAACGGGATGCAGATGTCGAGCATTCTGGCGCAGGTGCGGGACTTGACGGTGCGGCCACGAAGGAGTGCGTGAGCCGCCCCGTTGCGGCTCCCTAGTTACGTTGGTCGCAGGCATCTGCCGAGCTTCGCTCGGCTCGGACGGGCGAGGGTGCCCGTCCCCACGCGAGCTTGTTAGAGTTTTATCCGGGCACACAACCAACTGGGCAGCCGGGGCCTTCGGGCTCCGGCTTTTTTTGTGGGCCCGATATGTGAAGCGCGCTGTGCCGACAAGTGCATAAGCTTGCACAGTTCGAGCAATGCGCAAGAATTTGCGCGTTATCAAAAGATTTCCTAAGAAAAATAATGATTTCCGCTTGACCCATAATGTTAAACAAGCTAACGTGCGAAGACTCCCCCTAGGCTGGGTGAAAGAGTATCCGGTCGGATCCTTTGGCGAACAGGATGGCCTCGATGAAAATCTCTCAGGTGTGTGCGGTTGCGCTGCTACTCGTGGTGAGTTCGGCGTTGGCCTTTGGCAACGGAATCAACGATCCCAAGGTAATCGTTAAAGGCGCCGGCGGCGGTGAGCTTATCAAGGGGCAATGCCCGCTGTGCGTTGGCGTCGGGAAGAATTTCAGCTTCACGGTACCGCCGAACGGGTCGGGAACTTTGTATTTCACTAACCAAAGCGGGATCAACTGGAATTCGATGACCCTGATCGAAAAGGGTGTGCCTGCGGCTGACATCAGCTGCAATTCGCCGCTATTTTCGAGCTGCACAACCAAGACTCTGAAGAACGGGTCGGTGGAGATACTGCTGTCGAACTCCGGTCAGGCCCAGTGGCACGACAAGGGAATTCCGAACGGGGCGAACTTCGCCATTGACTTTGCTTGCAAGGGCGGCAGCTGCTGGCCGGGCGGACTGCAATTTAACGGGCATGGGAGCAGCAGGCTTACTGCAACTCCGGAGCCGGGCACGATCGCGCTGATGGTAACCGGACTGGGGTTGATCACGCGGCGCAAGGTGTGGAAGAACCGCTGGAACTCCTAGTGGTTTTTCTTCGAGAACTGTTTCACTAATTGTGAGAACTGCGGCAGGGCCTGGAGCTTCTGAAGCTCGGGATCGTTCCAGGCCTCCTGCGGCGGCCAACCTTTCTCCAGTGCCAGCTTCAGCGACTTCAACGCTTCCTCTGGTTTTCCGATCAGCGTTTTGACCTGGGCTTCGGAATAGATCAACTGCAGATCGTCGGGCTTTTTGGCGCGCGCCTGGTTGGTATACTGCAGCGCGTTGGCGGCATCGCCCTTCTTCGCATAGAGAATCCCGAGATCACCCATGATGGAGGCGGAGCTCGGGTTTACCTGGAGTTCCTGGAACGCCAGCGAGATGGCTTTGCTGTAGGCAGCGGCGGCCTGATCGGAATGTCCCGACCAGCGGTAGGAGTCGCCGAGATTGCCGAGGAGCACTTCATCGTTCGGGGTCATCGCAACCGCTTTCTCGTACTGCTGGGTGGCCTGGTCGTAATTCTTCATGAAAAAGTAGGCGGTGCCGAGGTTGGAGTAAGTGTCGGCGTCGGGAACGAGGGCGAGAGCCTTCTGAAATTCAGGAATCGACTCGCTCCACTTGCCTTCGCGCAGATACACCGAACCGATGTCCATGTAGCCCAGGGAATTATCGGGGGCGAGTTCGGTAACCTTCTGAAACTCGGGCAGCGCTTTTGCCGTGTCGCCAAGGTCCATGTACGCCTTCCCCAAAGCAATGTGATTCAACCAATTGTAGGCATTGGCGGCGACCGCTTTCTGGAAGGCAGCGATCGATTCGTCGCTTTGACCGCCGCGGCTGTAGGCTTCGCCCAGATTGCGATAGGCCTCATCCGAGTTCGGCGCCAATTGCAGCGCCTTTTTCAGTTCGGTGACTGCTTCCGTGTTCTTGCCGGTGGTGGCATACACACTACCGAGCGAGAGATGAACCTCGGGCAGGTTATTGGAGAGCCGCTCCGCCTGCTGCGCGGCTAGCGTCGCTTTTTGAGCCCAAATGCTCTCCTTGGTTTCGTTGTACATGTGGACACTCGAATCCGCGAGGCCGGTGTAGGCGAGAGCGAAGTTGGCGTCTTTGTCGATGGCCTGTTCGAATAACCCAACGGCCTGTTTGTAGGCATCCTGGCTATGAGCGTTGCGCAGGGTATTCCGCCCTTGCAGGTAGAGATCGTAGGCCTTGACGTTCTCGGTGGGGTGGGCGCCGACGCGGGCCTGCTCTTCATCGGTCGGCTTGAGGGCGAGGGCCGTGGCCACGTTGCCGTAGATCTGGTCCTCGAGGGCGAGCACATCGCCGGCCGCTCCAGGAAATTCCTGGCTCCAGACGCGCTTGCCGATAGTGGCATCGTCAAGACTGAGGGTGACCCGGAGCTGGTCGCTATTGCCCTGCACACTGCCTTGCAGGATCAGGTTCACGCCCAGTTCGCGGGCAAGCTTGGAAAGGGGCAGATTCTTGCTGACCGCTTTATCGATGGCGTCGGTGGATGCCAGGTGGATTTCCTTCAACTGAAAAAGCTTGGCGGCGAGAGCTTCCTGAATGCCGTCGGCCACGTAGCCCAGGGTTTTCTGGTCACCTACCTGTTTCAGGGGGAGGATGGCGAGATACTGTCCCTGTTTGAGGGAAGGGATGCCTTGCGCCAACTCGCCGGATGATCCGGGCGCGTGAGTGAGGAGCGTGCGTCCGGCAAAGATTGCGAGCGCGACGACGAGCACGGCTCCGGCGATCCACATCCAGCTCTTGCCCGGCAGATCGAGGCTGAAGCGCGAGCGACGGACGATGGGATGCGGAATCATCTGGGACAGCGTTTCGGCGCTGATGTTGGGGTTCGCTTCCCAGGTGGTCAACTGCTGCAAGAGTTCGACGGCGGAGTGATAGCGGTTGGCCGGCTCGCGCTCCAGGCAGCGGCTGACGATGGCGCTCAGGGATTTGGGAACGGAGGCATCTACGTCGGAAGCGGATTGCGCCTCTTCGCGGGTGCGCTTCATGAGGCTGGCGATGGCGGTATCGGCCTTGTAGGGAGCCTTTCCGGTGAGCAGTTCGAAAAAGATGAGGCCGACGCTGAAAATGTCGGAGCGCTGGTCGAGCGTGGTGCCGAGAGCCTGCTCGGGCGACATGTATTCCATGGTGCCGACGATGGCGCCGGTCTGGGTCATGCCGGAATCGCCGAGCGAGCGCGCCAGACCGAAGTCCATCACCACGATGCGGCCGTTCCTGTCGCGCATGATGTTCTGCGGTTTGAGATCGCGATGGATCACGCCTTCGGAGTGGGCGGCGTCGAGCGCACGGCACACTTGCTCTACTACCGAGATGGCATCCTTGGGCGAGAACTTTCCCTCCCGGCGCAAGATCGTGCGCAGATCCTCGCCGTCAAGGTATTCCATGCTGATGAAGCGAATACCGTCGGCCTCACCCAGGTCGAAAATGCGGACCACATTCTTATGCGTAATGTTGCGGGAGAGAATGAGCTCCTGCTTGAAGCGGGCCAGAATCGCGGGATCGGTCGCCAGTTCGGGACGAATGACTTTGAGCGCGATCAGGCGGTCGAGTTCGCGGTCGCGAGCTTTGTAAACCGCGCCCATTCCCCCCTGCCCGAGCACGCCCAGAATTTCGTAACGTCCGCCGAAAAGCACGCCGGGCTGAAGACCCTGAAAGGCGGCGATGCTGCTCAGGGCCGAGGGCATCCCAGGCGAAGTCTGATGTGCGTTCTGATGTGCGGTCTGACGAGCGTAGGGAAGCGCCTGCGTCGCGCCCGGAATCGGAGTTCCGTGCGGCAAAGTGGGGACGTCGGATAGGGGAGGTTTGGAAAGCGGTGGAGGAGTCAGCGCGGCAGCGCCCACTGCGTCTTCGGGCAAACGCGTGCCGGGCATGGTCGGGCTATCGGCGTCGTTGCCTTTGTGGTCGCGCTCATCCATTAAGATTGCCCGGATCGGAGAGCCAGCGGGGGAGCGCGCCTCGATCGAACGACAAACGACAAAGGCAACGTTCGCCTCAGGTTGTCGAGGGGAAGATCGAGAACCCAGCACTCCGATATGCAACGAGAGTATACCCCGGAAACGTTTTCGGGGAAAGCAAAGAACCCCCTAAGAGATAGTGTCCGTTGGGGGTTGAGCGTTTCAGAGGCGGAGTGGCTGCCGCGGACGCGGTCGTATCTTCTGACGAACTCCCCAAGCCAACCGGTCGGTTCGCGCATTTCGTGGAATGCCGCTTGCCGTGCTTAAATGAAAACTTGGGTGGCAAAGTTTTGCGTATCCCCGCGCCAACCCAATCACGATGAACTGCAGATGTCTCGCTCCGCTCGGGATGACAAATCCTGGTCGGGATGACTAATCCTAAGTGGAACGACAGATCCTCGTGGAATGACAAGTCGTCAGACGAAGCGGGGAGATCGGGTGGAGGAGATTTGGACTTTCAGTTAAACGACGAGCAATTGCACCTTAAGAAGAGCGTGCGCGAATTTGCGGAACGTGAGATTGCTCCGCACGTGATGAAGTGGGATGAGGCGGGCGAGTTTCCACTGGCGACGATCAAAGAACTTGGCAAGCTTGGCCTGATGGGCACGATCTTTCCGCCCGAATATGGCGGCGCGGGAATGGGCTACGTGGAGTACGTCACGGCGGTTGCGGAACTCTCTCGCGTGGATGGATCGGTGGGCATCATTGTGGCGGCGCATACTTCGCTGTGCTCGAACCACATTTTTCTGGCGGGAAATGAAGCGCAGAAGAAGAAGTATGTGCCGAAGCTGGCTAGCGGGGAGTACATCGGCGCCTGGGGATTGACCGAGCCCTCTGCGGGATCGGATGCAGGCAGCGCGCGCATGGCGGCATCGCGGGCGAAAGGCGGATGGGTGCTCAACGGCACCAAGACTTTCATCACCAACGGCCACTATGCGGATGTACTGGTGGTGCTGGCGGTGACCGATCGCGCGGCCCATACGCATGGACTTTCTGCGTTCATCGTGGAGAAAGATGCCAAAGGATTTCGCGCGGGGAAAAAAGAGAACAAACTCGGGCTGCGCGCTAGCGACACGGCGGAACTGATTTTTGAAGATTGCTTCGTGCCGGATGAGAACCTGCTGGGCAAGGAAGGCGACGGCTTCATCGATGCCATGCGCGTGCTCGATGGCGGACGCATCTCGATCGCCGCACTTTCGTTGGGCATGGCTGAGGGCGCTTACGGCGCGGCGTTGAAATATTCCAAAGAGCGGGAGCAGTTTGGCAAGGCGATCTCGGAGTTTCAGGCGATCCAGTGGAAGCTGGCCGACATGGCTACGGAAATTGAAGCGGCAAAGCTTCTGACGCTGCGCGCCGCGGCGATGAAAGATGCCGGTATGAAGACCACGCTGGAATCGTCGATGGCCAAGCTCTATGCCAGCGAAGTGGCGGTCAGGTGCGCCAATGAAGGGGTGCAGATTCATGGCGGATATGGGTTCATCAAGGACTATCCGGCGGAGAAGTTCTATCGCGACGTGAAGCTGTGCACGATTGGCGAAGGCACTAGCGAGATTCAGCGGCTGGTGATTGCGAGACAGTTGCTGAAGGACTAGCCTCACTCACCTCAAGTTTTGTCATCCCGAGCGAAGCGAGGGATCTGCTGTTTGCCGGTGCGAAGAGAAAGCAGGTCCTTCGCTGCGCTCAGGATGACAATATGATTTGTGCCACTAACTTATGGGCGAGGGAGGAGCTGCGATGATCAACGGAGCTCACGTCATCGTTTATAGCAAGGATCCGGAGTGCGACCGCGCTTTCTTTCGCGATGTTCTTAACTTTCCCGCGGTGGATGCGGGGCATGGCTGGCTGATTTTTGCGCTGCCACCGGCGGAGGCTGCGTTTCATCCTTCCGAGAAGAACGACTTGCACGAGCTGTACTTCATGTGCGACGACCTGAAGGCGACGATGAAATCGCTTACAGACAAGAAGGTGAAGTGCGGTCCGGTGAAAGAAGAGCGCTGGGGCAGTCTGACTACGATCACGCTGCCCGGAGGCGGGAAGGTCGGGCTCTATCAGCCTAAGCATCCGACGGCGATCAAGGTGTAAAAATCAAGTGCAAGAGCGTTAGCTCGACGCTGCCGTGGAATCCCACCCTTGCGCAAAAAAACGCGCAAGAGGGGGCACGGGGCGGATCTTGCCGTGGTTCCCATTCTCAAAGATAACTAAAAATTGTTCTTGACAATCTAGTACTGTGTATCGTACAGTGTGTGTTGTACACTATATGACACCGAGTAACGGCAATCACGACCTCTTCGAAAACCTTCGACTGGAGCTGCGCCGCGGGTGTTTGAGTCTGGCGGTGTTGTCGCAGCTCCGGATCGAGCGCTATGGATATACGCTGCGCAAGGTACTGGCCGAGCAGGGGTTGGATATTGATGAAGGAACGCTGTATCCGCTGCTGCGGCGGCTGGAAAGCCAGGGGTTGCTGACCAGTGAGTGGCGGGAAGAAGAGAAGAGAAACAAGCGCTTTTACCGTCTTTCGCCCGACGGGAAGGCAATGCTCAAGCAACTGGGCGCGGAGTGGCAACGGATCAATTCATCGCTGAAAGAAATTCTCTAGGAAGTAAAAGGAGCCGGTTATGGAACTACTCGATCGTTATCTGCAGGCGGTTGAATTCTGGTTGCCCAAGCGGCAGCGGCAGGACATCATCGCGGAATTATCAGAAGATCTCCGTTCGCAGGTCGAGGAGAAGGAAAGCGAACTTGGGCGCAAGCTGAAGGATGACGAAGTGGAGACGATCCTGAAGCGCTGCGGTTCGCCGGTTACGGTTGCGTCACGCTATCAGCCGCAGCGCTACCTGATCGGACCCACGCTGTTTCCCGTCTACCGGTTCGTCCTGGGAGTTTTGGTGTTGGGCGCGGTGGTCCCGCGTTCTCTGATCTGGCTGGGATTTGTGATCGCCGATTCCTCATATCGCGGCTATCTGCAAATGGAAAACCTGTGGACGACGGTTCTGTCTTTCACAGTCTTCACAACCCTGGCCTTTGCGATCCTCGAACAAAGCGGTGTCAAGCTCGGGAATGTGGATTGCTGGAGTCCTGGGAAATTGCCGCCTCTGCGTCACCCGAATCGCATTCCACGCGCTGGTTCTTTGATTGAGATTGCAGTGACGGCCGTCTGCTACCTGTGGTTCGTCAGCCTGTTTTGGCCGCGCCCGGTCATTGATTTCTACGGGGCGCAGATTACAGTTGCGCCGATCTGGAGGAACATTTTTTCGATCTTCGTGCTGTCGGCGGCGATCAATCTTGCGATTGCATCGATGAATCTATTCCGTCCTTATTGGACGCGGGTGCGCGCCAGCCTTCGCCTGCTGGGCGACGGCCTTGGAGCAGGAGCGTTGTGCTGGTTGCTTAAAGCGCAGGTTCTTATTGAAATCAGCGCGCCAAGCCTGTCTGCGACGCAGGCGATTGAACTGACCAAACTGATTAACCTTTGCATGATTAAAGCTCTGCCCTGGGCCATCGTCTCGGCGGTGGTGATTCTTGGCTTTGACGTTTATCGGATCGTGCACCTGCGGAGTTTCCGGCTCCGCGGTGGTTCGATGACGCCGACGGTGACTAAGCTTTCGAATTCGATGGTGAGCGGGGGTTGAACGTAGGCAGTGGTGCAGTTTGAAAATTGCTACCCCTCAGCGGCTGAAGCCGCAGTGAAAATACGATGCTTGCGGCACGGCTGAAGCCGTGCCCTTTCAAAACCGATCAAACTACACCACTACCGAACGTAACATTCGTTTCCGCTTGTCCCATCGCTGCTTTACACTGACAGTTTGGACATCCGTGACCAAGGTTGGATTGCAAGGCTGCGCGCCGGCGACCCGCGGGCGCTGGCTCGCGCTATCTCCACCGTCGAGAACCGCGCTGACGGGTGGTCGGATTTGCTCAAGGCGCTGTTTCCGCATACGGGGAAAGCCCGCGTTATTGGCATGACCGGGCCGCCCGGCGCGGGCAAAAGTACGCTGGTCGATCAGCTGGCCAAACACTATCGCAAAGAGAAGCAAACGGTCGGGATCATCGCGGTCGACCCTACCAGTCCTTACACGGGGGGAGCGATTCTGGGCGATCGCATCCGCATGCAGGATCACTACGGCGATGCGGGGATTTTTATTCGCAGCATGGCCACGCGCGGATCGCTTGGCGGGCTGGCGCGCGCTACGGCGGACGCTGCGACCGTGCTCGATGCTTCGGGGCGCGACCTGGTGATGATCGAGACGGTGGGCGTCGGGCAGGATGAAGTCGACATTGTGCGGTTGGCGGATGTGACCGTTGTGATTCTGGTGCCGGGCATGGGCGACGATGTGCAGACGATCAAAGCGGGAATCATGGAAATCGCCGACATTTTTGTCATCAACAAGAGCGATCGCGAGGGGGCGGAGCGGGTGGAGCGCGAGATTCGCGCTATGCAATCGCTGGCCATGCGGCACGATCACTGGACTCCTCCGATTGTGAAGACCGTCGCCAGCGAGGGCGTGGGAATCGCGGAGTTGGCGAAAACGATTGCCGACTACGAGGCATTTTTGAAGAAAGAGAACCTGGCGTTCAAGAAGAACGTTGAGAATTGGCAGTTGCGGCTGGTGGAGATGCTGCGCGACGCCATGCTCGAAAAGGCGCGGGGGCAGATGGACAGCGGAAGGCTGGAGCGCTATGCGGCTGACATTGCCGAGCATAAGCGCGATCCGTATTCGCTGGTGGAGGAAATTGTGGACGGAACAGCAACAAACACGTAGGGGCGGACGCATTCGTCCGCCCCGCGGAGCGAAGCTCCGCGACTTTGGCCAGCTGCGCTCGCCTGCCCGGACGAATGCGTCCGGGCCCACGTGACCATTGGGTTTTGTGAGGAGTCGCGCAATGTTTCAGATTGATCATCTTGGTATTGCGGTGAAATCGCTTTCGGCGGCAAAGGTTATTTACGAAAAGCTGGGGCTTAGCGTTTCTGCGGAAGAGACCGTGGAGCAGGAAAAAGTTCGCGTGGTGATGGTGCCCGTGGGTGAGAGTCGGATCGAGCTGCTGGAAGCGACTTCGCACGATTCCGCCATTGCCAAGTTCATCGCCAAGCGCGGCGAGGGGTTGCATCACGTTTGTATGCGCGTTCCGGATCTAGCGGCGGTGGTCGGAAAGTTGCAGAGCGACGGGGTGCGCCTGGTATCGAATGAGATCAAGACGGGCGCGGGCGGGCATCGGTATGTGTTCGTGCATCCGCAGAGCGCGGGGGGCGTGCTGCTGGAGTTGGTGGAGTAGCCATGTGTAATTTGTAATTTCTAATTGGTAATTTGAAACCGCACTTCGGTGCCGAGGCGCTCGAAATTACCAATTACAAATTACCAATCACAAATGTCACAGCTTCTGCTTGCCTTCGACACTTCCGGGAAGAACGGCAGTCTGGCTTTGGCTCGCGCGGCGGCGGGTCGAAATGAAATCGACGTGCTTGATGTTGTGCCGCTTGCGGGCGGGGCGTTTTCGGCGCAGTTGGTGCCGCAGATGGCAGCACTGCTTGAAAAACACGGGCAGAACAAGCGCGATCTGGGAGCATTCGTAGTCGCGTCCGGGCCGGGATCGTTTACGGGGCTGCGCGTGGGTCTGGCGGCCGTGAAAGCGCTGGCGGAGGTGTTGCAGAAGCCCATCGTTGCCGTCTCCGTGCTGGAAGCGGTTGCGTGCAGCAGCGCGGCGCGCGGGCGCGTTCTTGCCTTGCTGGATGCGGGGAGGGGAGATGTGTATGCCGGCGACTACGAACTCGACTTGCAGGTCGGGATGAAGACTGGTGCGCGGGTTCGGATGCACAGCGAACGCCTGCTGAGCTGGGACGAACTTATCGCGGAAGCCAGCTCTCCCCAGGCTCAGCATAAGGTGGTCGTTACGCCCGAGGCTGCGTTGGCTGAGAGAATTCGTGCGGCGGGAATCGAGGTTGAGCTGATTGCTTACCCGAACAGCGGCGTGATTGCACGGGTGGGTTGGGAGCATCTGCAGCTTGGCGACACGGTTCGTCCTGAAGAGCTGGAGGCTAACTATCTGCGGCGTTCGGATGCTGAGATCTTTTCGAAGCCGGCGCGCTGACTGTTCTTCATGTCTTTTGCCATCCGAGTTGCGGGGTTCGACGACGTGCCCGCCGTTCTCGCGCTGGAGCGGCAGACGGCGGGCGCGGCTCACTGGACGGCGGAGCAGTATCAAAAATTGGTGGGCGGCGGAGTCGTTCTAGTAGCCGAGGAAGCAGGCAGGCTTTGCGGATTTATTGGGGCGCAGGCGGTGGCGGGCGAGTGGGAAATTGAGAACGTGGTGGTGGCTGCTGAGTTGCTGCGGCGCAGGATCGGCAGTGAGTTGATCGGCGCGTTGATTGAGCGGGCGCGGAGCGAGGCTGCGGCGGCGATTCTGCTCGAAGTGCGCGAATCGAATGTTGCGGCCCGCGGTCTCTACGAAAAGCGGGGATTTCGCGAGGTTGGCCGCCGGCGGACGTATTATGCGGATCCGGTGGAGGACGGGATTCTGTACGCGCTGCGCTTGGATCGCTGAGCGTTTATCGTTTGTCGTTGATTGTTTGGGTCGTTTGGGTCGTTTGGGTCGTTTGGAGGAATATTAGCCTCGAGTTCGACTGGAAAAGATGCAAGATTCTGCACTATTTCCTGTGCAACTGGCATTCTCATGGTCGCTGGCCAGTAGTGGAAATCTAACTATGAAATCTCATTGAACGCTGCCGGGCCCTGTGCTATTTTTTAACCGTGCAGTAATAAAGAGCAGGAGGTCTAGCAAGGATGCTGACTCCAAGAGAGCAACTCCTGACCAGTCATGACGAGTTCCAGCGACTGGTTCAGGAGCACACGCAATACTCCCAACGGCTGGAATCCCTCACCCAGAAACGATATCTCACAGACGATGAAAAACTAGAGGAAGTGCGGCTGAAGAAGCTGAAGCTGCGCCTCAAAGACCAGATGCAAAGTCTGGAAATGCAATTCCAGCGGCAGTCTGCCTAGACTAGCCGGGGTCAGATGGCCTGAGAAATTGGGCCTGCACATTGATGTCGCAAACGGAAGCAGGTGATGCCTGCCTTTCTAATGGGCGCTTCTAAGCGCTTTTTTTTATTGCAGTTATGTTGAATGTTGCGGCCTCGCTCTATAATCATCTCAAACTCCCATGGTGCGTGACGGCTACTTCTATGGTGTGGGCTCGCTGCTGGCTGCGGGCGTGATCGCTTGGCTGGCGGCTTGGCCTTATGCCGTTCCGGTGGTGCTGCTGGCTGCTTTCTTTCTGTGGTTTTTTCGTGATCCTGAGCGGCAGATTCCTGCCGTCCCTGGAGCAGTTGTCTCTCCCGGAGACGGGAAGGTGACGGATGTTTCACTGGTGACTGCAGACGGAACTCCGCGGAACCGGATCAGCATTTTTCTTAGTGTTTTCGATGTGCACGTGAATCGCTCGCCGATTGCGGGCGTGATTCGCGAGGTGCGCTATCAGCGCGGCAAGTTTCTCAACGCCATGTCGGGGCATTCGGCGGAAGAGAACGAGCAGAATATCGTCACCGTGGAAGGCGACGGGCGGGTTGTAATCTTCAAGCAGATCGCCGGACTGATCGCGCGCCGTATCGTTTTCAATTTTAAGGTGGGAGACCGGGTCGCTTGTGGCGAGCGCGTGGGGCTTATCAAGTTTGGTTCACGCGTGGATGTTCTGTTGGATCACGATGCCGCGATCCAGGTGAAGCCGGGCGACCGGGTCAAGGGCGGAGCGACTGTATTGGCCTTATTGCCGGCGAGGCAGCTAGTTTCTGCTGTGGAGACGGGGCTTCGCCCCGTCCAAGCGGGGCAAAGCCCCGCTTCCACACGGTAGTTCGGCAGAGCTTGGAGCAGAGTTAAGACTATGGATGATATAACGCCGCAACGTCGCGAAACAGACCGTCGCCGCGGAAAATTGCGCAAGGGCATGTACATTCTGCCTTCGCTGTTCACCACTGCGAATATCGCGCTCGGCTTTTATGCCATCCTCGAAACTGTGCACGGCGCCCCGGGCGACGCCTGGCATCTCGACCTCGCCGCCAAAGCCATCGGCTTCTCCATCCTGATTGACGGTCTCGACGGGCGCATCGCGCGCATGACCAATACGGCCAGCGATTTTGGCCGGGAACTGGATTCGCTGGCCGACGTGATCACTTTTGGCGTTGCTCCGGCATTGCTGGCGTGGATGTGGGGATTTCATCTCTTGCCCCTGGTCGTTGCTCCTGAGCTGCGCCAAAAAATTACGGAGCTGGGCTCGGTGGCTTGCTTTGCTTTCCTAATTGCCGGGGCGAGCCGCCTGGCACGCTTCAATATTGCGAAGAATCCGCAGCCTTCGAATCCGGGGCGTCCGGGGAAGAAATATTTTGTCGGTATGCCGATTCCCGCGGGCGCAGGGGTGATTGCAGCGGTCGTCCACTTCGCGTCTGGCGAGCCGCTGACTTCGTGGGTGACGGCGGTGAGCTGGTTACTGATGGTGGTGGTGGTCGGTTATCTGATGGTTAGTACGTGGCGTTTTTACAGTTTCAAGGACATTGATTTTCGTTCGCGGCGACCCTTCCGGCTGATAGTGCTGTTTGGCGTAGTCGGCGCTTCGATCTGGTTTTTCTCGCGGCCGGCGCTTTTTACTATCGCAATTCTCTACATGGCTTCCGGCGTCTTGTGGCGGCTGCAGTGGATCTTCCGGCGCAAGACTCCGCCTGCACCTCCGGCCTACCGGGAGGCATCTCAGACTCCATGAGTCCCACCTCCAAAACTGCCGTTTCCAAATCCGTTGGTGCGCAGGCCGATCTCCGCGGCACGAATCTTTATCGTGTGGTGATTGTCGGTGCGGCGTCACTCAAGGGAAAAGAGATCGCTGAAATTCTGCGCGAGCGGAATTTTCCCGCGGTCGATGTCCGGTTACTTGATGACGACGAGGCTCTCGGCCAACTGGAAGCCGTGGGCGACGAGATGAACTTTATCCAGAGCATCCGCTCGGACCAGTTCGAGCGCGTGGACTTTGCTTTCTTCGCATCCGACTCGCGCTCTACCCACAGCAACTGGAAGGCGGCTCGCGACTTGGGAAATACCATCGTGGATCTTTCGTTTGCGCTGGAAGATGAGGCCGGAGCATCGATCCGATCGCCTTGGATCGAGCGCCAGACAGGCCAGCCGATTGCTCCGGAGTTGCAGCCGGGGCCGGTGGTGGTGGCGCATCCGGCGGCTACGGTGCTGGCGTTGCTTGCCTTGCGCGGCGCTAAGGCTGGCAAAATTCAGCGCATGGTTGCGACGGTTTTTGAACCGGCATCGGAGAATGGCCAGAAGGCGATGGACGAACTGCACGAGCAGACCGTGAATCTGCTCTCCTTCCAGGAACTGCCGAAGAATGTGTTCGACATCCAGGTGGCCTTCAATATGGTGGCGGGCTACGGGCCGAAATCGGATTTGTCGCTGGATGCAGTGGCGCAACGGATCCGGAGGCACTACGGGGAGATTGCGCGTGGAGCGGCCGACTTATCGCTGCAAGTGTTGCAAGCGGCTGTTTTTCACGGGCATGGTTTTTCGGTTTATCTGGAGATGGAGAAGCCGGTTGCGGTTGCGGATTTTTCGCAGGCCCTGGCGGGCGAGCACGTGGTGGTGTGCGGCGGGGAAGACATGCCCACCAGCGTCAGTGCCGCAGGTCAAGGAGACGTGCTGGTGTCGCTCGCTCCCGATGCGAATCACAAAAACGGCATTTGGCTTTGGGCAACTACCGATAACTTGCGCGTGGCGGCTTTGACCGCGGTGGAATGCGCGGAGACTATGACGGCATCGCGTCCGCGAGGTCAGATTCAGTGAGCGTTTTCGCGGTGAACCGGTGGGCGGCGATGCGGTGGGCGGCTGCGGGCGCGCTTGGAGCGGTTTTGGCTTTCGCTGGTTGCGGCTATCACACTGCTGGAAGTGCGCCCGAACTGCCGCAGAATATCCACACGATTGCGATTCCCGGCTTTGTAAGTCATAGCCAGACGTTTCGCGTGGAGCAACTGCTTACGGATGCCGTGGTGCGTGAATTCAACGCGCGCACGCAGTACCATGTGATCCATGACGCAGGCGGCGATGCGGATGCGGTGTTGAAGGCGACGGTGTTGTCGGCTTCCGCCGCGCCGCTGGTTTATGACTCCACCACCGGGCGCGCGGTGAGCGCTTTGGTTACGGTGAGCGTGCAGGTGACGTTGACCGACCGGCAGGGCAAAGTGATTTTCGAGAATCCTTCTTATCTATTTCACGAGCAGTATGAAATCTCGAGCGATCTGCCTAGTTTTTTTCAGGAAGATTCTCCGGCGGTTGATCGGTTGTCGCGCGATTTCGCGCATACCCTGGTGGCTAATATTCTGGAGGCGTACTGATGGTGGAGGATTTTTAATGCGCGCCTTCAGTCAGGCGGACCGCTTTTTCTCGGAGCTCGAATCGCGCAAGCTGAAACCGGCTTATGTGCTGGTCGGCGATGAGGCGTTCTTTCGTAAACGCTGCCGCGATGCCATTCTGGAGCACCTGGTCGCACCCGACTCTCGCGACTTCGGATTGTTTGAGTTTGACTTGGCCGAGACTTCGCTCAACGAAGTTCTGGATCGCGCTCGCACGCCCTCGCTGATGGCGCCATTTCAGGTTTTCTTCGTGCGCGGGGTTAAGACGCTGTTTGGGCGCGGCTCGAGCTCCAATGCTGAAAAGATTGGAGCGATCGAGGCTTATTGCAAGAATCCCAATCCGGATGCGCTCGTCGTTTTTGTGGCCGACCACATCAGTATTCCTGCAGACGCTCGGCGCATGGAGATGACGGATAAGGACCGTTATCAGAAGATTCGCGAAGATTTGGGGCCATTCTGCGGCATTGTCGAATTGTCTCGGGTGGAGGAGGGTGAGGCTGTCCGCTGGATTGGCGAGTATTGCGCTACGCGCGCGGTGAAGATGGACGCCGACGGCGCGCGCGAGTTGGTGGATGCGCTGGGCGGCGACATGATGATGGTCTCGAACGAACTAGAGAAGCTGATTCTTTACGTCGGGGAAAAGAAAAAAATCACGCTGGGCGATGTCGAGACCATGGTGCTGGCGGCGAAACAGCGGTCGCTGTATGAGCTGACCGATGCGATTTCTTCTAAAGACCGGGTGAGGGCGCTGGCAATTCTCGACGCGCTGCTTTCGTCCGGCGATGGGGAAGAGGCGGCTATTGGGCATCTCTACATGCTCGCCAAGACATTTCGGCAGATGTTGGTCATTCTGGAACGCAATGTCCGCGATCAGCGGATGCTTTGGGCGGCGCTGTGGCAGGGGTTTCGCGTGCCTCCGTTTGCCGCCGACGATATCATCCGGCAGGCGCGGCGATATAAATCGAAACGCGAGTTGACGCGGGCGATTCGGCTGGTCGCTAAGGCCGATCTGGCGCTGCGGTCGAATCCTCCGGGGAAGCGGCTGGTGCTGGAGAAGCTGGTGCTCGACCTTTCTGCCGAGCCTAAGCTTGAGGCGGCGGGGGGATGGATGCAGGAAGAACTACCGGTGTAATGAGAAAGTATCGAACGGCGGTCTTTTTGTATTACGCACGGCCAAATGTCTGAGCAGCGCTCCGGGTGGCACTTAGATGATCGAGTTTTTGTACATACTGGCGGCGTTTGTGGTCTTCGCTGTGGTCGCGACCGTCGTATGGCAAATGCGAATGCGAAAACATCACGGCGTATCGCGTGAGCAGTTCATTGCAGCATTCGCCGACACCGCCATCCCTGCTGAAATACCCGCAACCGTATACGACTACTACAAGGGACTTGTCATTTTCAAGGAGTTCAGCGTAGCACCTGACGATAGCTACGAGGGTGTCTTCCGCGAAGGGCAGGAAGACATCGATGATGACGCGGAGCACTTGGTCCGAAAACTCGGCATGGAGTTGCCCATTGAACCCATTCTGCGTGAGTGGGAAGACCCTGTGAAGACGCTGCGTGACATGGTGCTCTGGCTGAACTGGATTCGCCAGCAGCAGGGAGGACAGAAGGCGGCGGCCGACAACGCAATCCTCCAAGATCCTGCCGGCGCGTCGCCAAACGAGACCTCAGAGAAAGCGTCAATCAGTTAAACTGAAAGCGCGTGCTTTTCCTCCTCTTCCGGTATCGCCCTGCTTTAACTGCCGTTATTCTGCTGCTTCTTGCCCAGTTTTGCTTCGCGGCGGACCCCACGGCGTCAACGCCGCTTCGGCCCTCGGACCCGCTAAACCAGGCGGCTTTTGAGCACTACTACAACTTCGAGCAGGACGCGGCGATTCAGGATTTTGAGAAGATTCTGGCGCGTCATCCCGATGATCCTTTTGCTGTGAACCACTTGCTCTCCGCGGTTCAGATGCGGGAGCTGTATCGCATGGGCGCGATGAATAGTGGAGAGTACTCGAACGACAATTTCATCGGAGTGGCGCACCGTCCGGCGGATCCGGCGCAGAAGGAACGTATCAAGCAACTGGTGGAGCGGGCGAAGAAGCTGGAAAACGACGAACTGGCGCGCAATC
>JBAWFQ010000094.1:0-11035 GCA_049592035.1 Terriglobales bacterium | reverse complement strand
CTCCGGAGGCGATCATGAGAGTGAGCAGGGGGAAGGCAAGACAGATGGTTTTGTAAGTGATTCGGTCGAGGACCTCGGCGGTGGGCAGAGAGCGCTCCAGATCGGGCCGGCGCCAGAGCAGCAGGAGATAGAGGAGAGATATGAAGACGCCGCCTACCAGGCCCGACAGTATGAATGGACTAGCGGCGAGGCTTGTCGGGAATAATCCTTCGGCGTCGAGCGATGGATAACGGCCATCGCGGGCGCGGAGAATAAACATGACCAGCGTCATTACCTGAAGGAGAATACTGAGAAAGACGGCTCGGTTGGCGATCGCCAGGAAGCTATCGTCATTTTTCCAGCGCGCCAAGGCGTAAAAGAAGAGCGGCGAGGCCACCACCAAAAGCGTCAACGCCATGAGCCAGCCGAGGTCGGGAACGGTGACGAACAAGCGCACGCCCTTGGAGAGGAAGACTTCCGACTTCACTTCCGGATTCCAGGCGACCAGGTTTAGTGCGCCCCCCTTTTCGAAACGGGTTAGAACTACGCCGGCGTAAATGGCTAGCGTGCTGGCGCTGGTTACGGCGAGGACGGTATCGGTCTTGAGATTGTCTTGAATCAGGAACATCATGGCCAGAGCAAAACTGAGCGCGCAGGCGGCGTAGGCCAACATGGCCAGCGTAACGTGAACGTGGAGCCAGGTCGACTGCAGCGCGGGCACCAGGGGATGGACTTCGGTGCGCAGCAATTGCATTAGCACCACGCCAACGATTGCCACCGGCATGGTGACCGTGCCAATCACTTTGACGCCGTATTTTTTTTCGGCGATCAAGGTGAGCACGGCCAGCGTCCAGACGAAGCTCAAGAGCATTTCGTAAACGCTGGAAAACGGCGCATGTCCGGATTCATACCAGCGATGGGCGATGGCTCCGGTATTGGCGAACAAACCGAGCCAGGTGGAGAACGATGCGAATTTCAAGTACGACGGCGTGCCGGTGACTCCGAATCCCAGGTATAGGGCGCCGGCTCCGGCATAGAAAATCAGAGTGGCAAAGAGCAGATTGTTTTCGTTCAGAATGTTGCCGCTCTTGACCACGTTCAGAAATGCCATGAAGAGCAGGAATGCAATGGCCAACCCCACCAGGACAATCAGGGTCATGCCAGTTGCCGGCTGCTGCTGCTCTGCGTTTGCTCGTGCCATTACCATCCTCCAATAAGTTGGTTCAGACCAGCGATCAACGAACGACGATCAACGATCTGCAATCAACGATCTGCAATCAATGACCGACGAACAGTGTCAGTTCGCCACGCTGGTCGCTACGCTGACGCTGGGTAAACTGCTGGGAACGGTCTTCAGTTCGGCTTCGACTAACGTCACCAGATGGTCGAAGCGCAGCTCAAAGGCGTCGCGGTTGCGGTTCGCGCTTCCCCCGATCCAGAGCGTGCATTTGCCCGTCTGCGGGTCGCGAACCGGTACCACCCAAAATCGCATGTGAATTACGTAGAACACGAATGCCAATCCAATGCCCATCAGCACCACGCCGGACCAGACTCCCCACTGTCCCGGCTCGTGCGAAACCTGCAATCCGGTGAAGTGGCCCATCTTCAGGTCGGTGGCCTGAATCTGGTAGGGCGCCTTCGAGTTGTCGGCGACATCTGGCATCGGCGGGAACCATACGTCGAAATCTTCTCCGGCTTTTTTCGATGTCACCACCAGATGGGCCGCTGGATTTTCCAGATAGTTCGACTTCTTGTACACCTGCCCGTCACGAACGGCGTAGTCGGGGAAAAACTCAGCGAACCGCACCGTGGTATCGGCGTCGAGTTGGTAGGTGTCGTTCACCGTCATTCCGAATTCCTGCTTCTCTCCGGAACCGTTGCTCGGGGTCGCCACCAACATCAGCTTGTCGACTTTGCCATTCGGACCGTAACTCGATTGGTAAAAGCGGACGCCGCTATAGACGAGCGGGTCGTTCACAACAATTTCTTTTTTCTGTACATCGCGCCCGTCCGCGACTACGACGAGCTTCGACCACCATTTTTTCGGAGTGCCGTCCTGGTAGTTTTCCTGTCCGGCGGCATCGCAGCGAACGGCAAAGGGGAGCGTGCGCGTGCTGCCGTCGCGCAATTCGACAACATTCGAGGTCTGCCCCTCATTCAGACTGAGATAGGCGCGCCAGCCCCAGATGCCGTCGACGATGGTGCCAAAGAAAATCAGCAGTAGACTGGCGTGGACGATGTAGACGGCGAGCTCGGAGATGCGGTGACGCTCGGCAAAAATTCCGAAGTGGTCTTCCCGCACTACGCGCTCGGGCTTGAATCCCATGCTATGCAGGGCACGCTCGGCTGCGACCAACCCCGATTCTTCGTCCGCTATAGCCAGCGATTTTTGGGGATACAGGGCGCGGCGGAAGCTTGAGTCGGGATATTTGTAGGGCCGCGAAAAGTAGCGCCACGCGTTGGGGAAACGATCGACGGAGGCGGCAACGATGCAGAGGCTGACCAGCGCCAACAGTCCGAGGAACCACCAGGCGTGGAATACGTTGGTTAACCCGAGCGCGTCCAGTATCCGAAGCGCTTGCGGAGAGTAGGCGGCCTGCATCTCGTCGGCCTCAGTGGCCGGACGCTGCAGCACGACGGTTCCGGCCGCCGCGAGTATCACGACGAGAATCAAGAGAACTACGCCGGTCTGAATCGAAGCAATGGTGCGCCACACTTTGTGGGCAACTGCACGAAAATCTAGGGCCATATCCTCCCCCACTCTCAGGCTTCAAATGCAAGTACGACGCCAGACGAGGTGTGGCGCGTAACCGACACATTTAATGTGATTTAGCCGACCGGGCGACAATCACGACGCGGGCGGTTTGGGCTAATTGGCGCATTCCAACCCAGTTTGACAGGGATTTCACACATCACATCAAGGTGGTGATCGGCCTCACAAACCCTTGTGATGATTGACGAAGGGGCTATGACAGGTGTCTGTTCCATCCAGCTTGGGGCATTTCACCGACGATGCTGAGGCAGAAGGCCCATTCGGGGGTCATAATTGGAATCAAATTCCTTTTCGCTTAGTGGCGTGATTTTCATCGAAGCCGCTTATTGTTCAATTGCTTACGCGTAGGTTGCGATAAGCGACAGTTCTTTTGTGATACGGTAACGTTCGTGCACACACGCACCTATCTGGAGGCCGTGTGAGATTGTTTCCCCGTCGCGTTTGGTTCCGTTCCGAGATCGCAAATCAAAGCGACCGCCCTCTTTTTATTATTGTTCTGATTTTGTTTGCGCTGGTTGCGCTCCTGATTTCGCGCGCCGCGGCCGCCGTGCACCCGGTTCCGCTCGATCCGAAGGTTGACTCGGCCAAGTGCCTGGAGTGCCATGAGGACAAGACCAAGGGCAAGAATGTCCATTCGGCGATCGCGATGGGCTGCCTGAGCTGCCATGAGGTCCGGGTCAATAAGGATGTGACGCGGGTAAAGCTGATCACTACCACGCCCTACGGACTCTGTCTCACCTGCCACGCCGACAAGGATGCCTCTCAACTCAAGGGCACAGTTCATCCTCCCGCGGTCCGCGATTGCCTCAAGTGCCACGATCCGCATACTTCGGACAATAAGAATCAATTGCTGAAGCCGACTGTCGGCGATAAGAAAGAAAATCTTTGTCTCACTTGCCATACACAGGGCACGAATGTTCCCGAAAAAGGCAGCCGTCACGCCGCCCTCGACATGGGTTGCGACGCCTGCCACGTCACGCACAAGTCGGGAGCAGAACCGACGGTTGAAAACCGCTTTCACTTGACCAAGAACGCTCCGGCGCTATGCGTGGATTGCCACGATCCGAAAGATGCCGCCTTGCAGAAGGCGCATCAAAACCAGCCGTTTGGAACCGCGAACTGCCTGCAGTGCCATGACCCGCACCAGTCCGCGGCGCCGAAGCTGATGGCGAAGTTCACCCATCCGCCATTTGCAGACAAGAGTTGCGATACCTGCCATGCCCCGGCCAAGGATGGCAAAGTGGTTCTGACCCAAGCTAACGTCAAGGACCTATGTGTTATGTGCCACTCCGACAAGGCGGAGCAGATCGACAAAGCAAAAGTACCGCATCCTGGCGCGGCTGGAGATTGCACCGACTGCCACAATCCACACGCCAGCGCTTACCCAGGTTTGCCGAAGACGGATCCGGTCAACATTTGCCTGGGTTGCCACAGCGAGATCGCCGACCTGGCTAAGAAAGCCGTCCATCACCAGCCGGCATTCGTGCAGGGTTGCGCGATTTGCCACGAAGGACACGGCGGCGACAACGACCATCTGCTGCGCGTGAACTCTCCCAACAAACTTTGTCTGGAGTGCCACGGTCCCGACGTAAAGCCGAAGAAGCTTGAAAGCGAGCACATGGTTGCGATTTTCGACGGCAAGGTAGAGTTGCCGGAGGATTATTTTTCGAAAGTACCGATTCTGCCTCTGAAGTACAACCTGGGCCACCCGGTTGACCGCCATCCGGTGTCGAACGTCATGGAGGCGACTGATATCACTAAGGTTAGGGTCGCGATTACTTGTCTTACCTGTCATCAGCCGCATGCTTCTGCGAAGCCGGGGTTGCTGGTGAAAGACCAGGCTAACGACTCGATGTTCTGTGCGAGTTGCCACAAGGATCTCCCAAAGTAGGGGGAGACCGATAGTGAACGATGGCGGAAATTCGGCGAGGATTGAAGATCGATGATGATGCAAAGATGGAGATGAAGATGATTGGAAAACTACACAATTCGGTTCCGGCACGAAACACAAAGTTGGCAACAGCAGCTTTGGCGCTGCTGTTGATCGCTTCGCCGGCTGCGTTTGCGGATAAGAAAAAGAAAGACGATCAGCCGCCGCAGAAGCAAGTTTCGGTTCTGGACGTGATCGACAAGTCGAAGGTGGTGTGGCCGCAGCCGCCAATGATCGCGCGGGTGAAGTATCTGGACTATTTCGCGGGCGAAAAGCTTCCTGACTTCAACAATCAGCCGGCGAAGCCAAAGAGCAGTTGGATGGATCGACTGGCAGGCACGAGCCCAGACAAGACCGACAACCCGATGAAGAACCATTTCTTCATGGGGGAGCCCCATGGGCTGGCGGTGGATTCCAAGGGCAGGCTCTACGTCGCCGATGGCAAGGTGGGGGCTATCTTTATCATCGACCCGGAAACCAAAGACACGACGATGATCAAGAACGGCAAGGATGCCAGTTTTGCGCTGATTAATGGACTTGCGATTGACGATTCCGACCGGCTTTTCGTCTCCGACTCTCAGGCTCACCGGATTCTGGTTTTCGATAAGAACCACAAGGGCGAGGCCGCGATCACAGGAGGTCTAGTCACACCCGCTGGGATGGCGATCGATAACGAGAATCGCTTCCTGTATGTCGCCGATATTGGACAGGATCAGGTGCTGGTATATGATGCCGACAATCTCACCCCAATCCGCAGGATCGGAACTGCGGATACAAAGCACCAGTCGAGCGCCTTGGGAGACTTTTCCAAGCCGACCAGCGTGGCGGTCGATCAAGACGGAAACGTTTATGTCACCGACATGCTCAACTACCGGGTCGAGGTCTTCGATGCCGACGGAAAGTTCATACGCGCGTTTGGAAAACATGGCGATGGTCCTGGCTATTTCGCCATGCCGAAAGGTATTGCGGTGGATTGCGACGGACACATCTGGGTGACCGACTCGATGCAGAACCGGGTTCACCTGTTTACCCAGGAGGGCGACTTGCTGATGTGGATGGGCAACAAGCAAGGCGTTCTGCCGGGCACGTTTTCCGGTTTGCAGTACATCATGATCGACAACAAAACCAACCGCGTGTTCACTTCCGAGGTTTATCCCGGACGGGTGCAGGAGTTCCGCTATGTGACGCAGGCTGAGGCGGAAAAAGAAAACGAGCGGCGCGAGGCGTTGAAGGCGGCTGGCAAGGCTCCAACTCCAACGACCAAGCCGCCGAAGGAAATTCCACCGCCATTTCCGACGCAAACGAAGCCGAGCGATAAGAGCGATGCTCCGAAGCCGAGTGGGAATTGAGGGACTCCCCCTGGTGGTGGTCTTTTAAATTCAAAGACTTAGCGCGATGTTCTCGCTAAGTCTTTGAGTTTAAAGGCTATTTTATCTAAAGTATTTTTAAATCAATGATTTAGCTGCATTTGGTCTCCCGCGCCCCGCAACTTTGCGCTCCCCGATGCTGCCCAACAGCATCGCCTATACGGCGAGGCCACTTCTCGAAAAGCGCGAGAAGTGGCGCACCCAGCGGGCTCCTAAGTTACTTGGGTTATTTCACTCAATGGAGATGGTGAGAAGGCCCACCCAGAGCGTTCTTCAGCGGGTGTTGCGTTCTGCATCAGGCCCGATTATAGGCACAACATATTTATATTCAGTTATTTACCTGACGGTTGCGAAATTCCACTGGTGGCCGGAAAAGCGGTGCCCCTCGTGCATAACCAAGGATGGAGTTCTACAAAGGCTGTACAAATTTTAGGAGGCTATCACTTTATGAGAAAGCTAGCTCTAGTTCTTCTGCTGGTGGTTATGGCATCAGCCATGGTTCTCGCCCAGGTAACTCAGGGCGCAAACTCCCTCAGTTCCGGAGCACCCGGCCACGCCGCACCCCTAGTCGACGTCCTCGGCGCTCACCAAAACTACGGTCGCGGTTGCGCCGGCTGCCATGCTCCACACAGCGGTGCATGGGGCGAAGGCGGCAACGCAAAAAGCGGCACAGTCACCGACGCCTACACCGGCGTCAATGCCCTGTTCGGGCAAGATATGGGACCACTCTGGGGCCAGACGTTTGACTTCAGCGACATTGGTAACAAGGGAAGCGGCAATACCTACGAATTCGTAACCGCAGCGAACGGCAACCCCACAGCAATGACGGCGCAGCAATACTCTGATATGCGCGGCGCAGTAATGTGCCTGGCCTGCCATGACGGCGCAGTTGCAAAGGGCGCCATGATGCAGAACTGGGCCTTTGAAGAGCAGATCGGAGCCCTGCCAACCTCTTACGGCACGGCGAAGATTCCGACCTTGCTGGGCGCAGACGGAACGACCAACCTCGGAAGCTCGACGGATGGCGGAAACTACAACAACGATCACCCGATCGGCGAGAACGCGACTCTTAGCGCCGTTCTGGGCACCTACTACAACAACGCGACCAATGGCATCGTGTGGACAGTCAGCACGGCGAATGCGATCACCAGCGTTGCTTATTACGGCCAGTATTCACAGTTTGTAACTTCCTACGGCGCACCGGTCCTGTTGAAGGGCGCGCACTCCTACGGAACCCCGGTCAACGCTGCTGGCATTCCCTACGTGGTTTGCACGACCTGCCATGACCAGCACTCGATGAACGTGTACTCAGTAGTGGGCGCTGGCAACCCGATCGCCGGCGGCGCCGCTGGAACGTACGCGAAGTACTTCTTCATCAACGGCCCGTACAACCCCGACACAGTCAACATTCCGTTGGGAACTGCCGCTTCCACGACCCAGTTCTGCCGTCAGTGCCACTTTGGCGAGTCGAACGAAGCCAACGGCGGAACCCTGCCGACGACGTTCTAAGCTGGTAGTTTGATAGATGATGGGGGAGGGGATTTTTCCTCCCCTTTTCTTTTTTGGTCGTTGGTCGCTGGTCGCTGGTCGTTCGCTAAAGCGGCTTAACCGACGGGCTCGACCCCAAACTCTCACCACCTGGAATTCCTCGGATTGTTACCTTGGGTTATTTCACTGGACGGATTGGGGCAGAAGGCCCATTCCGCTCACTACGAGCCCGAAAACATTCTTCATCCCACCGAGTCAACTGAGTGCAACCAATTCCAAATAAATGACTTACTGGAACCCGTCAACATTCTTCCGGGGCTGGCAGAAGGGCAGATGTCGTGCAAATGAACAGGGTGGTTCTCTAGGTTTGGCGAGGAGTTTATTAGATGAAATACCAATTTCAGATCGCGTGTCGGCTGGTGGTATCGGCAATCTTAGCATCGGCGTTCTTGGCAGTTGGCGCCAGCGCGCAGATGGTCGCTTCTCATGCGCCGACTTCGGCGGCAGCGAGCACTTCAGTTCCGCCGGCAGCGGCGCGCATGTCATATCCGGAGGCCAGCAAGGCGGTAAGGTCGGGCGCTGACGCATCCAGCCTGGTGGTAACCGACAAAGCCGTGGTGAAGGTAAATGGCGCGGTGCTGACGGATCGCGATCTGTTGCGCGAAATGTTCGCGCTCTTCCCCTACGCGAAGCAGCACAACGGTTTCCCGAAGAAGGAGGAAGCGAATATCCGGAAGGGCGCGCTGCAGATGATCGTCTTCGAAGAGCTGGTGTACCAAGAGGCGCTGCGGCGGAAGATGACGATTGCGCCGGCCCGCATCACTCGCGAAGAAAACAATTTCAAGCGCCAATTCACCAGCGAGGCGGAATTCAACGCGTATCTGGCGAACGAACAGGGCGGGTCGGAGGCCAAGCTGCGGCAGCAGATCAAGCGCTCGCTGCTGATCGAGGCCTTGCTGAAACAGGAAGTGGACGCCAAGAGCGGAGTGACGCTGGCCGAGGCGCGCAGTTTCTACGAAAAGAATCCGAAAGCATTCGAGCGCGGCGAGAGTTTCGGGCTGCAAACGATTTCGATTATTCCTCCCGACAATGCGAGCGCGCAGGTGGTAGCGGACGCGCGCAAACGCGCCGAGGGCATTCTGGTACAGGCAAAGGCAACCAGGAACTACGGGCAGTTTGGGCTGCTGGCGGAGAAGGTTTCGGAAGACGACTATCGGGTGAATATGGGCGACCGGCATGTGGTGAAAAGCGACAAGCTGCCGCCGGAAGTGGTGACGGTTGCGCAGAAGATGAAGCCGGGCGAGGTGAGCGGGCTGATTCCTCTGGGCACGGCATGGACGATTATTCGAGTAAATGTGCATACGCCGCCGGGGAAGGCAACGTTTGCCGCCGTAAAAAAGGTTCTGATGTCGGATATGCAGAAGCAGAAATACGAACAGCTGCGGGTGGGACTGGACAAGAAGCTGCACCAGAACGCGCAGATCCAAGAGATGTAAGAGCAGGTCAGAGGTTAGAGGTCAGATTGCAGAAGTTAAAGATCCCAGGAACTGTAAAGCCAGACTGAGGATCAGGGATTGTAAGAGTGGGGCGGGGTGGGGCGATAAAAGAAGTAACGCGCGAGGGAGCTTTGAACAGCCACAAATACAATGCGCGTGTGCTTGGTTTGCTGCTGGCATTCGGGGTGATGCTGGCGACCGAGGGATGGGCTCAGGTCGAAATTGGCAGCAACACGAGCGTGAGCATGAGCGGAGACCTCGGGTTCGGGTATAACGGGGATTACGGCAACGTTGTACAGTCGAGTCACGGCACAAGCCTGAACGGCGATGCCGTGGTGCAAGGGTATTACTACAACCCAAAGTTCCTGAGCTTCTTCGTCGATCCTGTCTACAATCGGTCGCAGGCGGATTCGGGGCAGGGGTCCATTACCGACGCGAGCAGCGTCAGCATGGGAGTGAACCTGTTCGGCGGCAGCCACTTTCCAGGATCCATTTCATTTGGCGAGTCCTTCAACAGTAGCGGGAGCTACGGGCTGGGCACGACGCCGGGACTGACTACCACGGGCAACTCGCACAGCTTCGGCATCGGATGGGCAGAAATCGTTCCGGGTTGGGTTCCTCTCAGCGTTCAGTACACGCAAACGGCGTCGTCATCTTCGATTTTTGGCACCAATCAGGAAGATCAATCGGACGCGAAGAATCTCAACCTGTTCAGCAACTACAAGCTCGATGGCTGGTACATGGGAGCGCACTTTACCGATACCTGGACGCACACGGAATTGCCAGCGGCTATAACCGGCGATGGTGAGGCACTCAGCGGCGACACGAATTCAAAGACATTCAGCTTCAACGCGAACCACAAACTGCCGCTGCGGGGCTCGTTTGGAGGGAGCTACTCCTGGTCCGATTTCGGCGGCGAGGAAGCGGGGTCCACCGCCTCCGGTTCCAACCAGATCGTTAGCGCGACCGCGGCATTTGCGCCGACACAGAGGTTTACCACGTCGTTCCAAATGAATTACGACAGCAGTCTTTCGGGAGCCATCGACCAGCAACTCATCGGCGCGGGCGGCATTGCTCCGGATGTCAACCTGGGCACCCACAGCTACTCGATTTCTCTCAACAACAGCGACAATGTGACGATCGGAAAAGGCTTGTCGGCCGGGTTCAATGTGGGGCACATCCAGCAAGAAGTGTATGGCGAAAGCGTCTCCGCCACCCACTTCAGCGCGATCGTGAACTACCGGTTTTTGAAACCGCTGTGGGGAACGGTGGTGGTCTACGCCGGGATGAACGATCAGGCGACCGACGCGGGGAACCAGGGAGCGGGGCTGGTGGCGGGAGCAAATTTCAACAAACAATGGAGCAATTTCGATCTTAGCGGAAGCTTCGCTTACTCGCAAGATACACAGACGGTGCTGGCGACGGAGGTGACATCCAATTATTCCTACCTGGCCAATGCGCAGCGACGCCTTACCCGCCGGCTGCGGTGGATGGCCATGTTCAGCGGATTCCACACCGGGTTGGGCGAGGTGGAAGGATCGGGCGCGCACTCAGAATCCTACGGAAGCCAGTTGATATACAAGATGTACAACCTCGGAGCCACGTACTCGCATACCTCGGGTACAGTGCTGCTGACGGCGAACGGACTGGTGGCGCCGCCGGGCGGCCTTCCGCCGGTGGTGACGGGGAATCAGTACCTGCTGGATGACGGATCATCGTATTCCTTCAGCTTTACTTGCAACCCGGTGCGCAGGCTGTCCTTCAGCACGAGCTACACCAAGACGATCAACGACAGCCTGGCTGCGTCGCTGACCACGGGCAGCGATTCGAAGGTGTTTCTGGCGTTTACCGAATACCAGTTTCGGAAGATGATTTTGTCAGCGGGCTATACTAATTTGAATCAGTTCGTCAGCGCGTCGGGGCAGGGGCCGGCGAACTATTCAAATTTCTACGTTGGAATCCAACGATGGTTCAAGGCGTTCTAGGACGGTGCAGCGCGGGG
>JBAWFQ010000093.1:0-4564 GCA_049592035.1 Terriglobales bacterium | reverse complement strand
CATCTAGCACGACGAAGATTCCGGCTTTGTGCAAAGCCTTGACCATATTCTTGAACTCAAGATGTTGCCCATCATCATCAACACTCGATGCATACTGCGCATGAGGTGCGAAGAAGTTCAGAGGCATATATCCCCAATAGTCACCTTCGTGAGGGTCGCGCTGAAAGATGGGCATCAATTCGACGACGGTGATCCCTAGCTCTTTCAGATAGGGGATCTTTTCGATCAATCCGGCATAGGTGCCGGCTCGCGAGGGATGCACACCGGAATTGGGATTCCTGGTGAACCCCTTGACGTGAAGTTCGTAGATGATCGCATTCGATTCAGGTCGAGGCGAGAGATCCTCAGCCCAATCGGAAGCAGCCCGCTGTCTGGGCAAGACTCCAAGCGGCGCCTTTTCATCATTGGGGCCTGGCTTCATAGCGCGCTTGCGATCAAACCCCGGCGGGAAGAAAACTCGTTTCGCATACGGATCGAGAAGAACCTTTTCGTGATCGAAGCCGCAGAGACCAGCAACCGCCTGCCCTGAAACCGAGTAACCGTAATAGCGGGCACCGCACATTTGATCTAGCGGGATCCTGCAGTGCCAGATCCTCCCTGACTTATTACGGATAGGATCGAACTGAAATGTCAAAACTGGCTTTGCCAAATCGGTGGGGGAATAGAGAAACAGTTTCACATTCTCGGCATGTTCAGAACACGCCGCAAAATTGAAGGCCTGGTCTTCCTCGATCCAGGTAACCCCCAGCGGCAATGGAAGCCCCTCTGTGTGTGCCCACGTGAGGCGTTTTTGCGGTGACGCTGCTGAGACGGACGCTGCGTCAGAGGCACAGTCGCTGACTGCAATGGATTGGGGAAGTGTGTTTCTCACGTGTTAAGAGCCTAATGACAGGCCGCATCATCCTGGGAGTTACCGCTGGCGAACATCTGCGCCAGAAATTGGCCGCAATGGATGATCTTCTGGGCCTCGGAATCGTTGTTGAACTGGCTCTCAGACATGCTCAGGTCCGCCGCGCTCAGCGAACTGCGCGCTTTGACATATCGGTCAGCCCAGTCCTGCACATTGTTAAATTCGTTTTTGAGCAACTCGAGCCCGCGGTAGTCGGAGTCTGTCGATGCCGCCGCTGAAGCTAATGCGACGCTGTCGGCAGCTCGACCCTCAAACGCCATGATCGTGTTTCCTGCCGTGGTATTTCCTACCGGATACCCATTGAGTACGACCGCCTGCAGGGTTCCGCCCCACTCTCTGATCGACGCCATCGCCTCGATCGCCGCCTTTATGAAAGGGCGCGAGAAGCCTGATGTGTGAGCATCGCCGCTCGAGGATGAACCGTCTGGATCAGGCAGCGTCAGAATAATTCTGTTCTTCTCAAAGCTCAGCGACCCATTTGTGATTTGCGCAAGCGCCTGCGCATCCACGAACACGCGCCCCTGGTATCGAATGACACTTGCCTGTCCTCGGTAGCCCTGCACGGATAGTGTCTCTCTCTCGTGCTGCGATTGCGCCATTGCCATGGCCACCATCAACACCACTGCCCCGAACATCACCGGCTTGTGCTTCATCATGTGGAACATCGACTAGTCCTCGGATCGAAGTCGCGCTCGTACTAGAGCGTGCCTCATTGCTGAGGCGGTTCTGCCACGCTACTTCCCGACACGGTGTATTGTGCCTGGGTGAGCGGAGGAAGGGCGGCTTCGACTTGCATATCCATCAGCAAATCGATGCGACGCTGCAACTGAAAGAACTTCGTCACGGTAAGGGCCGGAAGCACCTTGTTGAACTTCTTGTAATACTTCTTCTTCAACTCAGCCAGACGAGATTCGCAGTCCAACATTTGTTCAGCCATCGCTTTGGCCTCTGCGTCGGTCAGCGTCGGGTACTTCTGCGTGTACCGCTTTATGACAGCAGCGCGACGATCATCCAGCCTGGATCGTTCGTATTCGTATTGCCGATAGATCGGCCAGAATGCCGCGCCCTCCTTGTCGTTGAAGTTCATTCCTGCTGTGATGAGGGTAGTTCTGTCTGCCTGCATATTGGCCCTCACTACTGCGATTCTGGAGTCGATGGTCGGCTCCTGATCTTGAGCACGGCCGAGAGGGCAGAATGCGAGCATCGCGAAGGTAACCCCGAGTAACGCAAAATTCTTCATCATTGACTGAACTCCTAAGCCGCTTGCTTCGTGTCATTCGCGGGCGCAGCGGCGCAGTGCGCTCGAGACATTTTTGTGAACGGCTTCTCGAAAGGACCGGAAGCAATGCACCAGATTCTGCAGGCACGCCAGTTGCCGAACTCTCTCGGAATCAAATCATGTCTTATGTTGTGGTTCTGTAATAAACCTGGTTCCGCACGACCATACCGTGCCCGGTAACGGGCACGCGGACCTCAGTTGGTCACGGAACCGGGTCGAATCGAAGATCGTCTATTACCATGCATTGCAGTATTCGCGGAGCCCTATTCGCCGTGGGACGGCGCTACTGCCGGATCTAGCTTCGCCGCTATTGCTCTTGGCGCCTTGGCCTTCTTCATAACGATCATGCACGCGGCTCCAACCCCTGCCCAGAAGACGGTGCGCACACGTCGGCAGAGTGCCAGAGTCAATCCTGCGGTGCTCGTCACACCGAACATCTTTGCGATGAGCATATTCCCACCTTCGTAGGTCCCGAGGTTACCCGGATTCAACGCACCCACGAGGTTGATCACCTTGGTCAGACCCTCCACCACGAACGCTCCGACCATGGCGATCCTTACTCCCATAAACCGCAGGATGACAAACACCTCCAAGACTGCCAGCGCGTGCCATAGGAAATTGAGAATCAGGCTTGCCCAGAATGCGGAAGGCGCTTCCCGATGGAAGGTGAGCAGGTTGTGTTCGGCTGAATCAATGATCGGCTGTTTGCCGGTGATCCAGTTGCGGAGCTGAGGCAATCGTCCAATCGCTCTAGCCAGGTTCCCCGCCAACCGCCAACCCCTTGCGACGGCCACAACCGCCAGGATTACCGCTGCTACCAGTACGACAGCGAGCACCAGCGCATGCGCTCGCCACCTGCCAGAAACTGGGGCAAACAGTAAAGTGGCAGTGATTCCCGATACAGCGACGAGTGAGGCGGTAAAAATATGCAGCCCTCCGTCAATTGCACAGGCTGATATTCCACTTGCCAGCGGTACTGCAGAATCAACGAGAGATACGCGCAGCATATCTCCCACCAGCTTCCCAGCCATACCAAGTTGTCCGGCTGCATCCGAGACGAGCTGCGTGCCAAGACTGCGGGACCAGGAGAGCCTGCTGATATCGCAGGTAAATGTCTTTCGCCAGGCCCATGTCTGGATCAACTGAGAGAACCCTCCGAGAACGATGATCAAAGCTAGGCCCCAGCCGACTGCCTGCAGTTGTTTCCAAACGGCCCCCGGGCCGCTTCGAAAGACCAAGTAGCCCAGCAGACCAAGACCCAGCAGAGCTGCGAAAAAACGGAGAGAGAGCTGAATGAGAGACCGAAGTCTGGGCGCGGTTTCGCCCTGGCACGCGTGCTTGAGGATGGTTCTCCATCTGCTCGCCTTGTTCGGTTTGTGCGTCTGCTGGATGCCCATCAGCGCACATTCAATAACTGAGTTACCGGCTCCCATGTGGCTCTCCCCATTTCCAGTCGATTTACGTACCTGGACATTGAGGAACAGCAGATGGATTGCCAATCGGGATGTCGCTTAAAAGCGCTAATTTCGCTTATTCAGAGGAGCCAACCTGAATTCGGCGCGCCCTGCCCAGGGCAGTGCCTCAATGTGGGCATTGATGGAAGGAACCATGCAGCATTTAGGACGGGTGCGGCACGCCTAAGATAACTCGCACAGTGTCCCGGGCGATGAGGAGCTCCTCATCAGTCGGGATAGCATATGCGAGCAACTTGGAGCCTTCCGTTGATATCTTGCCTTCGCGACCAACCGTCTCCTGGTTCTTCGCCTGGTCGAGGCAAAGTCCTGCCCACTCCATCCGCGCACAAATTCTTGCACGAACGTCCGGCGAATTTTCTCCGATACCGCCTGTGAAAACAACGGCGTCAGCTCCGCCCATCGCAGCCAGGTATGCGCCGATGTATTTCTTCGCCCGATAACAGAAGATTTCGATGCCCAGACGGACCCGGCGATCTTCATGCTCTTTCAACTCAGCTTGCAACTCGCGCATGTCATTCGTGAGCCCAGAAATGCCGAGCAAGCCGGATTGCGTATTGAGCAACCTGTCCACCTCGAAAGCCGATAGCCCCTCTTTTCTGGCGATGGCACTGACCACAGCGGGATCGACGTCCCCTGAGCGCGTGCCCATGACCAGACCTTCCAGCGGCGTTAGACCCATCGACGTATCGACGGAACATCCAGCCTTTATTGCGGCTGCCGAGCACCCGTTGCCCAAATGGAATGTGATGATGTTGGTTTGTTCGCGCGTCAGTCCTCGCATCGCGCGATAGCGAAAAGCGACGTAGCGATGAGAGGTACCATGGAATCCGTACCGCCGGATGCGGTGCCGCCGGTAAAGATGATACGGAATGGCATACAGGTAGGCCTGCTCGGGAAGCG
>JBAWFQ010000092.1:0-20317 GCA_049592035.1 Terriglobales bacterium | reverse complement strand
CCTCGGAAGGACGTCCGTGTTTTGGGCGAGCCGCGGGAGATGGCGGGTAGCGGACTCATGAGTACCCCACACACGGATTTTGAAGTGGGCTTGGTTCGTGATCTCAGGGCGTTCGGGGTCCTCGAAGCGGACGCGGAAGATTATGTCCAAGGAGTACGGCGCGGAGGAGTCATGGTTTTCGCGACGGGTTCGGGCGACAAAGCAGAGGCAGCAACTGAGATTATGAACCGCCACGGTGCTGTGGAGATCGAAAAGATCAGCGCCTCGCGGCCGGAGCTCCCGAGCGCGGACCACGGTGAGGCGCCTCCCGTCCGCGATCCCTCTGTCCAAACTGGAAGGTCCCGCTCACCCGGCGGCGGTGCTCGCCTGTTCGTGTGGTAGCGCTTTGACGAAAGACAAACGTGCTGGGAGTCGCGGCTAGACTTGCAATGCCCTGGGCGGAGGTACGAGCTTTTGCGGACCACCGCGTTTCCCGCACAAAGCAACTGAGGGAACAATTCTGTCGGCGTGACTTACGACTTGCACGAGGCGAATGGCAGGGTAGGGGCAGAGCGAAATCGGTCGAGTGAATTGCTTTGCGTGACACTAGCCTTGTTACAGCGGCATGTGCAGTTGCAATAATCTCCCGCTCGCAGAGGAGTTGGCGACCCGGTTGCGGCGGACGATGACCGATTCTCCGCGTTCGAATGCTCAAGCCTGTCCGCAACCCCCACACCTTGGGGCCTTCTTCCCGCAACTCCACAAGGCCATTCTTTGCTACATTATTGACAGGGCTGTCTGGGAAAGGAGAAGACTGATGTCAAAGCGACCTCAAATTGCCACATACGCATTCAGGTGTGCTCTTCTCTTTTTGGCGTGTGCCGTATTCAGTTGGGGATTGCAGGCAAAGCTTTCCCTTTACAAGACCCCGCAATCTCCATCTATCGTCACAGTTGCCAAACTCTTGACGGAGAGGCGTTCCGCCCAAACCATGGCCTTGCTCGAAAAGGCCCTCAAACCGGATACGGCTTGGGAGAGGTTGAACCTGATTCCGCTATTGGTTTTGGCCCAGGCGATTTTGATTCTTTCATTCGAGTTTTACCCGGTTGAAATGAATCTCTGCAGGTCTCGCAGATGGGACTTTCAGTATCCGCACCTCACGCAACGTCCTCCTCCAGCCTTCTGTTAATCCCTCCACGGCGATATATTTACGACAAACCGCCTATTCTCAAACATCGAATAGGACCGTTGGTGATCGCCAGTCCCTTTAAGCAGATGTACTGTCGTCGATTCCAATCCCGAACTTGCGGGATTGAAAGTAAGGTGGCTCCATGCATCGCAAGCGAATCCTTTGGATTGCGGGGCTTCTCTGCCTTTTGTTGGCCGCTTTCTTCTTGATCGTTCGAAATCACTATGGCAAAGCCCCCGCCGCGCAGCCGAGAGCGGCCGCAGTCGTCGCGGTCACGCGTGGCAATCTGGCCAGTTCCCTCACTGTTGCCGGTCAATTTCAGCCCTATCAACAGGTGGATCTTCACGCCAAAGTCTCGGGCTATATTCGCTGGATCAAAGTCGATATCGGCGACCGCGTTCGTCAGGGCGAAGTCCTGGCTGTGCTGGAAGTTCCAGAGTTGCAGGACCAAGTGGAGGGCGCTCAGGCCGAGGTCCGCCACAGCCAGTCTGATATTACTCGCGCACAAAGCGAGGTCGTCAGCGCCGAGTCGACGTACTCCGCAGTGCACGCTGAGTATACCCGTCTGGAAGAAGCTTCCAAAGAAAGACCAGGGCTGATCGCGGAGCAGGAGTTGGATGACGCGCGAGCCAAAGACCAGCAAGCCGCGGCACAGGTCGGCGTCGCCAAGGCCTCGCTGGATGCCATGCAGCAACAACTCGGCGTCTCCCGCGCGACCCGCAGCCGGCTCGAAACAATGTCGAGATATGAGCAGATCATCGCTCCGTTTACAGGAGTGGTGACGAAGCGCTATGCCGATGCCGGCTCGCTAATTCAAGCCGGACAGGACAACAACACTCAGACACTTCCTGTCGTACAAGTGGCCGAGAGCGACCTGCTCCGTCTTCGCATGCCCGTGCCGGAGAGTGACGTACCCTACATTCAGGTCGGCGGCGATGTGCAGGTGAAAGTCAACGCGACCGGGCACACATTTACAGGCAAGATCATCCGTTTCTCGCGCGCACTCGATACCAACACCCGAACCATGCTGACCGAGGTCGATGTCCCGAACCGTGACCTGAGTCTGAATCCAGGGATGTACGCGGAGACGACGATTCAACTCCAGCAGAAGAATGACGCTCTTATTTTGCCGGCACAGGCTGTTGTGCAGAACGGCGATCAATCTTATGTGCTGGTAGTGGATGCGACGAACCATGTCGAGAAGCGGGGTGTGACTCTCGGAATCCAAACCTCAAACCGCGTGGAGATTACGAGCGGCCTGCAGGCTGGGGACAACGTGATCGCCGCTGGGCAGACTGGCTATCAGCCTGGGGAAGTTGTGTCCCCGCATGCGGCGTTCATTCCGACGGCGGCGCAGGAGGTAAGCGAGTAATGTCCTCTTTTGCCATCAAGTACCCGTTCTTCGTTCTGATGCTTTGTCTCATGGTGATCGTCGTGGGCGTTACCACAGTCGCACGTATGCCCGTCGATCTGTTTCCGGAAATTAATATCCCGGTTGTCGTGGTCGCGACCTTCTACGCGGGCATGCCGCCGCAGCAGATCGAGGCGGATATCACAGATAGCTACGAGCGCTTCTTTACCCTGGGAAGCGGAATCAATCACATCGAGTCGCGGTCGCTGCCCGGTGTGAGCCTGATCAAGATCTACTTTCAGCCGGGCACGGACGCGAACGCCGCGGTCAGTAATATCTCGAATCTCGCCATGGCGAATTTACGACGGCTTCCGCCGGGAACCCTGCCTCCGGTGGTGCTGAAGTTCGACGCTTCGAATCTTCCCGTGTGTCTGGTCACACTCGAAGGTCAGGGTCTCGACCAGACGCGGCTTAAAGATCTGGCGCAGTTTGAGGTGCGGAATCAAATCGCCAACGTTCCCGGCGCTTCCGTGCCGCAGCCTTACGGAGGCAAGTATCGGCAAATCCAGATTTATGTCGATCCCGTCAAACTTGAAGCTCACCAACTCTCGGTGATGGACGTGGTGCGCTCGGTGAATGAATCGAACTTGATTCTGCCCGCCGGTGACGTGCGCATCGGACCGAAGGACTACAGCGTCTATGCCAATAGCCAGATTCCGGTGGTTGATGAAATCAATGCCATGCCGATCAAGACGGACAAACAGGACCACATCGGTGAGTCCGTATTCGTTGGCGATGTTGGGAAAGCGGTGGACTCAGGCCAGCTGCAATACAACATCGTGCGGGTCGACGGTCAGCATTCCGTCTACATTCCGATCTTAAAACAGGGCGGGGGGTCGAACACGATCAGTATTGTGAACGGCATTCGAGAGGCAGTGAAACATCTGCTGGATATTCCGAAGACGCTGAAAACGGCGGTCGTCTTTGATCAATCCGTTTTCGTAAAGATTGCGGTAAAGAACGTGATCAACGAGGGCAGCATTGGCCTGTGCCTCACTGCGCTGATGATACTTCTCTTTCTCGGCAATCTCCGCGCGACGATTTCGGTATTGCTTTCGATTCCCATTTCGTGCCTCGCCGCCTTCATTGCGTTGAACCTGGGCGCAAGCACCATCAACACCATGGTGCTCGGCGGCATTGCGCTCGCCCTTTCCCGCTTGATCGATAACTCGGTAGTCGTTCTTGAGAACATCTTTCGTCACATGGAGTTGGGTGAACCGGCGGTTGAAGCCGCCATCAACGGAGGCAAAGAGGTCCAGCTTGCCGTGCTGGCAGCTACATGCAGCACCAGCATCGTGTTCTTTCCCGTCATTGTGCTGTCTGGTGTCAGCAAATATATCTTTAGCGCTCTGGCCCTCGCGGTCGTGTTGGCGCTCTTTGCTTCTTATGCCGTCGCCATGACCGTGGTGCCACTCTTTTGCGCAAAGTTCATTCGTTTGGAGCCTGAACACAGCAGCGCTCCTTACAGTACCCTGGGCGGCGCAGAGGAGGCGGTACAGGAAGTCGAAGAGGAACAAAGAATAAAGCGCGCGAACATCTTTCGACGCATCGTCATCGGTTTCAATCAGCAATTCGAACGGCTGCAGCACGCCTACGAAAAAGCTATCGCCGTTTGTCTGGATCGACCCGTATTAGTCGTATGCAGTTTTGCTGCTTTCGTGGTGCTGAGCTTAGCTTTGTTTCCATTCCTTGGCGTAGCGTTCTTCCCGCGCACCGATCCCGGGCAATTTGTCGTCAATGTCAAAGTCCCGCCCGGAACTCGTCTAGAGGTGACTGATGAATATGTGGGGAAGATGGAGCAGGATATCCGCGAGGTGGTGTCACCGCACGACATGAATATGATTGTGTCGAACATTGGCATTACGCCAGACCTTTCGGCCATCTATACCAGCAATTCCGGAATGCATACCGCCTTCATTCAGGTCAGTCTCAAGGAGGACCATAAGACCAGCAGCTTCGCTTACATGCAACGTCTGCGCGAGAGGTTCGCAAACGACTTTCCGGAAGCGAGTACTTATTTCCAAACGGGTGGACTGGTAGATTCCGTTGTTAACCAGGGGCAACCCGCTCCGATCGACATTCGAATCGGCGGCAGTGACTTGGATGAACCGTTTGCTTTCGCCAAGTCCGTGGCTGTCAGGGTGAAAGCGTTGAGTTCGGTCAACGATGTCCTGATTCCGCAGGACCTCGACTATCCGGGGCTGGAACTGAATATCGATCGCGAACATGCGGCGCTGCTCGGCATATCGCCGGAGTCGGCGCTTGATGATGTCATCACTGCGCTTACATCGGACACGATGATTGCCCCCAGTTTCTGGGTCGATCCGAAGACTGGGAACAATTACTTTCTCAGCGTGCAGTATCCCGACAATCAAATTAAAACCCTGACCGATTTAAAGCAGATTCCCTTGCGCGCCCCCGGGGCCGCAAACACAACACCTCTTGAGTCGCTAGCATCTATCAAGCAGATCAATACTCCGACCGAGGTCGATCATTACCAACTGCGTCGCAGTTTCGACATCTACGTCATGCCGAAGAAGGAGGATCTCGGCCGCGTAAGCGCTCAGGTCAAACACGTCCTTGATGGCATGCACCACTCTTCCCAGATCACCGTGTCGATGGGCGGAGCGATCTCTGAAATGCACAGTTCGTTCCAGAGTTTCGGCATCGGTCTCATCCTCGCCATCGTGCTGGTTTATCTCATCCTGATGGCGCAGTTCGCTTCGTTCTCCGATCCTTTTATCATCTTGCTGGCGATTCCTCCGGGGCTTTCGGGCGTGATCCTGTTCTTGATGGTCACGGGCACGACGCTCAACGTCATGTCGCTCATGGGAGTCGTCATGATGACTGGAATCGCCGTTTCCGACAGCATCCTTATCGTGGAATTCGTCGGCACGCTTCGCGGCCATGGTCGTCCCATCAAGCAAGCCCTCGCGGAAGCCTGCGAAGTGCGTTTGCGTCCCATTCTGATGACCACGCTAGCCACTGTTCTCGGCCTCATTCCTATGGCGCTCGCTCTGGAACCGGGCAGCGAACAGTACGCGCCGCTAGCGCGAGCAATTCTGGGAGGGTTGACCGTTTCCGGCATAGTGACCGTTTTTTTAGTGCCGACAGCGTATCTGCTTATTCATCGCAAAGAAATTCGTGATGACGAAATCGAGCCCCCATCCGGTGAGGTGACCCATGCATAACCGACGTCTATTCTTGCCGCTCTGGCTCCTTCTGTGTCCCCTAGCTGTGCGCGCACAGGGAATCGTTGTGCAACAGATCGACGCCCAGCTTCCAGATGCGCCGCAGCTCCAGGCTCAGGCGCAGCAGCCAACTCCGGCGTTGCATTCCGCGACAACGAATTCTCGGGGCTCCCTCCCTCCAGACTCAACCGGAGAAATGCTTACGCGTCAACAGGCGGAGCAGTTGGCGCTGAAAAATAACCCACGAATCAGCGTCGCGGCGCTGCTTGCCCTGGCACAAAAGCAGGTCGTCCGCGAGACTCGTTCGGCGTTGCTTCCGACGCTGAATGGCAATTTGACTGGGGTCGACGCTCAGGAAGCGAGCCGCATCTCGGCTGGGTCGTTGGAGGCTTCCCGGCTTCTCTATCACGTGGGCGCAGGGGTTGATCTCAATCAGTTGATTACGGATTTTGGCCGCACACGCAATTTGGTTGCTTCCTCATCCTATGAGGCAAAAGCCTCCGAGCAACAATCGGAGGCGACGCGGGAGGACATCGTGCTGGCCGCCGACATCGCCTTCTACAACACTCTGGAGGCGCAGGCCACGCTGCAGGTTGCGAAAAGCACCGTCAAGGCCCGACAAGCGGTCGGCGATCAGGTCAATGCACTGACTGCGAGCAAGCTCAAGTCCACGCTCGACCAGAGTTTCGCGCAAGTCAATCTGTCGCAGGCCAAATTGCTCGATCTCGATTCGCAAAATCAGTTCGATGCCGCAATGGCAAATCTCAATGAGGTGCTTGGAACCGCGAGCAACCAACAGTACCAACTCGTCGACGACCCGTCGCCTCCGCTGCCGGTCGCGCCTTCAGCGGACGCAGTCATTGCTCTCGCCTTGCAACAGCGCCCCGATCTTCTTGCTCTCAAACTCGATCACGACGCGGATGTACGCTTCAGCCGGGCGCAGCACGAGCAACTGCTCCCTACGATCTCTGGGTTGGGCACAGTGGGCATCACCCCCGTCGGCTCCAGCGCCTACTTCACCCCTGATTGGTATGGAGCGGCAGGCGTGAACGTAGGCATACCGATCTTTGAGGGTTTCAAATTCCATGCCCAGGCTGCGGAAGCCGACCTGCGCGCCAAGGCGTCCGACGAGCAGAGCCGCGCCCTCATCAATCGCATCGTACGCGATGTCCGTACAGCCTGGCTGAGAGCAAACACCGCACAACAGAAAATGAGTGTGACCGCGGAGCTCTTGCAAGAGGCCAACACCGCACTGGACCTGGCCGATACAAGGTATCGCCTGGGGCTCAGCTCGATTGTCGAGTTGAGTCAGGCCCAGTTACAACAGACACAGGCGCAGATCGCCGAGGCCAATGCCCGATTTGACTATGAAGCAGACCTCGCCGCATTGCGGTTTCAAAGTGGATTGCAGCCCTAGGTTGTAAAGGAAGCTGGCGCATGATGTGCGCAAAGCCGGAAGTGAAGCGAATTCTATTCGCAACTGATTTCCCGGGACGTCGATCACTCGACTGGAGATCTCCGCGAAGCCCGTTTCTGAGGAATTTGACGCGCCACTTGTCCGAGACACGATATTGGGGTCGAGGTGCTTTGACGACAGCGACGACATTTATTGGGAGTGAAACAGCGATCTCTCTGGTAGCAGAAATTCGTTAAGATACCCGTCTCCCGGCGATTCTTCACTGCATCAGCCGGTGACCCATCCACTCGGAGGCCCTCAAAAGTCGCCGCCGGCACCTCCGCCTCCCGTCTGTCCGCCGCCAAAGCGGAAGTCCTGACTGCTGGTTTGCGGGCTTGGCGTTTGCGGCGATAGCAGGCCGGCTACGGTTGATCCGACGTCCATCCATTGTTTGTCTTTTCCCGTTAGCCGCGCAGCGCTAAAGCCATGGCGAATTCCGCCCGGGCCACGGGCAAGGTAGCGTCGGAGGAAGATTGCGACACCGGTCAGCAATATGCCCAGAATCATCGGGTCCCAGGTATGCCGCTGCCAGCCGAGATAAGGCTTATTGGTGACGAAGGTTAGGATGGCGACGATCGCGCCCACCGCGATGACGAAGCGGTCGTTCTGGCGAAGGCCGCGCGCGAGTACGATTGGCGGCAGGCACCAGATCAGCACCCACGTTCCCCAGTAGAAGGGCCTGGCGAATTCAGAGGCGGCCCGAGTGCCGTCCCACCAGCGCGCGGACAGGTTCAACGATGAAAGCTGGAGATTGATAGTCAGGTAGACGCCAAGCCAGAGGAACGCTTCGACGAGCGAATAAGCCTCCTCGAGATAGTCGAAGCGGTGGCGGGAGCGTACCGTCGCTACAACTGCTAGCCCGATCGCATAGAACCCGACGATGATCAGACGCTGCGCCCAGGGGGACGAGGTCCAGTAGCCCGCCAGAAAGATGACGAAGATCATCGCGGCGAGAAACGCATAGGAGAACCCGAACCGACGCCATATCCACAGCGAGAAGACGGCGCCCGCGGCGGGAACCAGCGACTCCAGCTTCGGCGAATAAGGGCTGTCGGTGAAAAGAGCCAACTGCATTCCCACGCAGAAAAAACCAACCGAGCAAACGGCGAGCGCTTCTTCGATACCGTAGCGATAGAGCCTGGCTTGAGAAACCGCGGCTTCGGCAGCCCCGTAGCAGGCGGCAGCGCAGATCAGGAGGAAAACGCCGTCGGTCTGTGCCGATGGCCCCGAAAGAAAGACCACGTAGAACAGGCCGGTACCGGCACACACAATGATCACAGTGAAAAGGAACAAGACCAGCCGCAGGAAAATATTTGTGGTGCGCAGCTCAGAGACGGTTTCCTGTTCCAGAAGCTGGTACTGCGCTTTTGTGAGGAGGCCCTCGCCGGCCCAGTCCGTCAGAAGTTTGCGGGCGCGCAGCGTCTCTTCGCTGGATGCACTGTATATTCTCACGCCGATCTCCCGAAGCGGCGCCCGATTTGTACGAGCACCACGAGCATCGCCACTCCGCTAACCACGAAATAGCTTAGGACAGCGGATCGATCCCTGACGCCACGCAGGAACAGCGAACTGACGCCCACGTAGCCGTAGACGGCGGCGTACGCAACGAAGGCAAACTGCCGCCGCGTCAGGCCCCAGGCAAGAGACGCGCCACAGGCGATAAGCAGAGCGAGAAACCATAGTCCGTAGCCCGGGGGAATGAACACGCCGGAGAGCACTGCCCAAAATAAAACGTTGGCCACGATGTTCAGATAAGTGCCGAAGAAATGCGGCTTCAGCCCGCGGCGCTGAAGAACTGCTTCGCCGACGCCGACCAGCAAGCAGTAGAGAAGGGCGTACTGGCGATAAGTAGCATCCTGATGGGCCGACCAGTGCGAGATAGTGAGCCCGAACCATCCAGCCAGTGACGACAAAGCGAGCGACAGCACGAAACGATTGTCGAAACGATAAGCGAGGAAGAAGAAAAGAGCGGCGCTAGCCAGGAGATAGAGATCCCATTGTCCAGAGAGCACGTGAAAACGGTTCTCCACGTAAGCGAGTTCTATTGACCAGACGAGGCTGCCGAGGTAAAGCACGTAGTCCAAGATCGGACTGGGGAAGGTCGGACTCAGTACAGGCGTTTCGGCGGGGGACCAGGCGGGCGCGCGGGAAAAGCAATACCAAAAACAGGCAGCGAGGATGGTGGAGAGGATGGTCAGGACGACGACGTCACCGAGTTGCCGCGACCAGGTGCTGACAGTCCAGCCCAGTCCGCCAACGAATGCCAGCACACCGGCATAGAGAAGAACGTTCAGCTCAAGAAAAAGGGAGAGAGGTTCTCCACGGGAAAGGCCTACCAAATGGGCGTACTGCTCCGGCGATATTTTGCCCTGCTCCTTCCATTGCTCTAATCGAGTGAGGATGGTCATGAAGCCTTCGTTCTCCGGACCTAGGACGCCATGTACATAGCCCGGCATTGGATCCTGGTGCCCCAGTGAATGTTCCGACGCCGCCGGGCACTCCGCCCCTTTTTGCCATGTTGATCTCGAACCCAGATCCGGTTCCCGGCGCGATCGCAGTCATCGGCGTCGTGACTGTGGCCCTGGTGGCCCTTTGCGCCTCGAGTTTCCAAGTCCGGCGCATGGAAATCAACTACACGGCCGAATGAGAACCCTCTCCCCCAGTCCTCTGAGTTTTGCCGGCCCGTTTTCTGGACCGCGAGATGGTGCGTGCGTGAGGGGAAACCCGGACATGGTCCCTTGGTCAGAAAGACAGCTTCAGGGTGAACTCGAGTGCGCGCGGCGAACCTAGAGCGAAGACGCCTGAACCCAATCCCAGGCGGTTGCTCGGTTGCTGCTCGTTAATGGTGCCGTTGTTAGGTGCGCCGTTGATGGAACCAACCGCTCCACTCAACACGCCGCTCAAAGGGTTTGCTGGGCCGTCAACGTTGGAGAAGTTCATCACGTTGTAGAAGGAAATTCCCGGCTGCAGCTCGATGTTCTCCCGGAACTTGTAGATCCAGTTGAGGCTCAAGTCCATGGCGTGCAGCCAACCCATGTTAGGAGAATTCTTTGGCGCCAACGGTACGGGTTGCTGCACGCCTCCGAGGGCAACTAGCTGTGCCAGGGTGAACAGGCCATTCTGGATCAGCGTCTGGCCGGCGGGTGTGGGCACGCCGGCGGCAATGCTGTTGTTGTAATTCTGGATATACGTGTTGATGTTGCTGGCGTTGACGCTGCGGCCGAAAGAACCGATGCCGGTTCCGGGCAAAACATCTCCAAAGCCACCGTTGGAGCCGAAGCTGCCGTCGCCGGTGCCGTCGCCGGTCAAATCGGTGACGAAAATTCCGCCGGGATTACCGCTGGGATAAAGCGTGGGAGTGACCGGCAACGGGCTGTAGAAATGCCCAATCACGCCGAGGCGGAACTTGTAGGGCAAATCCATCGATCCGCCAAAGGAAAGTTGATGCTTGCGGTCAAGTCCGTTGGGACCAAGGTAATGCAGAGGGTTGCGGAAGTCGGTGGCAATGCTGATGAAATCGTTGTCCGTCGCCATGGCGACATATCGTGACAACGAATAGGAGACCTGCATATTCAGATTGCGAATGTAGCGGGTGGGAGTTTGGACGTCCTGTTTGAAGGAAAGTTGCAGTCCATTGTATACAGCGCGGCCGCTGGGGAACAGCATCTGATTGGCGCCGACGTTCGGATTGATGCCGGGGAAAGCAGCGCCCGTCGCCGGTGTTAGGCATATGAGCCCACTCGGTCCGCAGGTGAAGTCAGCGGGGAACCCGCCGAGGGATGAATATCCCGAGTCGAGCCCGCCAGAGAGCGGGTTCATGTTGGCATCGAATTTCGGTGCCGCGAAGTCCGATATGGTGGCGCCCGCTGCAATCGCACAGTTAATCGCCGCCGCCGAATAACCTCCCGCACAATTAAATTGTGCAGTGGTAACCGCGATAGCGTTTTGTGCCGCAGCCTTGTTGAAGAAGCGGGCGTCGCCGACGTGGTTGGTGTCGATGGCCAGCAGAGTGTGCGTCTCGATGTTGCGGAGGTAATCCGCCGAAACCACCATCCCCTTACGAATCTCGCGCTGAATGCCAAAGTTCATCTGCACAGAACGAGGGCTGACGTACTTCGGGTAGAGCAGATCCGTGCCCGTGACATCGAGCCCGTCCGCAAGTGTGTTAGTGATGTAGGACGGATTGCTGGCTGGTCCGGCTGAAATCGTGGCGGCTTGGTATTGTTGCTGATTCGCCAGTATCTGGGATGCGACGCTCCCAATCGGCTGGCCGCAGATTCCATTCCAATTTTGGGTGGCTTGGTTGGGCAGGGTAAAGACGCCGCCCGAGCCTCCGTTGCAGACTGTCGGATTAGCGAGGAACAATCCGCTCGCGAGGCGGGCGGGCCGGTCGAATTCGATGTTGTTCCAGATCGAGTTCTCGTAGAACAGTCCGATGCCGCCGCGAATGACAGTCTTGCCGTTATGCCTGGGATCCCAGGCGATTCCGATCTGAGGAGCAAAGTTCTTATTCGGCTGATTGACCCGGGCACCCAGGTTTGAATAGTACTGGTTGTCAAAGTTCTGGCTGAGCCCCGGAATGCCGGCTAGATCGGCATCCGACCGCCCAGTGTCGCGAACGTAACGCAGGCCGTAGGTCAGGGTCAGCCCTGGCCTGATCTTCCAGGCGTCGCCGAAATAGAAAGAGAGGCGATTGTCAGGACCAGAGCCGCCAGCGGGAAATCCGAAGGCTGGAATTTCCGAATCGTAACCTTGGCCGTTGCCCAATTGAACCGTATTTGCCGGATAGTTGAGAGGGTTATTGCAGCCGTTGGGGAACGGCAGAGTCGGGCTGGGAACGCAGTCGCCCACGTTGGCACTGACCGCTGGCCCCAGCGCGAGGAAGCTGGCAAAACCGCCGCCAAAAATGTGATTCAGTCCGCCGCCGTAGCGGAGAATGTGCTTACCCACGGCTTTGCTGCCGTCATATTTGAACTGACGATCGGACTGGTAAGTCTTTTGCGGCGCCAGGAAACTTGGTCCGGAGCAGAAATCATCCAAGCCGGCGGTGAGGCAATCGGGATCGCCGCCGATGGCAAGTTCGATGCCGGGCAGGGGATTGTAGATCGGCGATCCCGCAACCGCATCGACAATGCCATTGCGGAACTTGGTGTAACCAAAACGAATGCTGTGCGTGAAGCCGCCGGTGATAAAGTCCAGTCCCACTGCCTGCACGGGTGTATGGTTGACGTTGCCGAAGGGTTGAAACGAGTTGGGAATAATCGCCAACACGCTATGATTCTGGTCGTAGGAAAAACGGTAGAAGAGCTTGTAATTGTTGGAGATTTGCCAGTCGAGCTTCGCTAATCCTTCGACCTCACGGAAGGGGGAGTCGAAGTTCCCGGTGAGCGCACTAAAGTCGCCGCTAGGTATCACAGGATCGAGCAAGTCTTGCTTGGTGCGCTCCGCGTCGAGGAAGAAGAATACCCTGTCCTTGATGATGGGCCCACCGAAGTTGCCTCCGTATTGGTTGCGCTGAAAATAATTGGTGCTGCCGCCGGGCAAGTTCGCGTCGAGGGAATGATCGCGGAAGTTGTAGTACCCCTCCCCGTGGTACCCGTTGGTTCCGGACTTGGTGGTGACGTTGACGGAACCGGACGAAGTCAATTCAGTCGAGAGATCGAGCGAGGACTGCTGGATCTGGAATTCCTGGATGGCGCCCTCGGGCACGTTTTGCGTAGTGGTGCCGACGGTTTCGTCGCTGATGTCGAGGCCATCCACTTCAATGCGGGCAGTGCGCCCGAAGCGTCCGCCAAAAGATATGGAGGAGAATCCATTCTTGGTGGGATCGAAATTTCCGCCGTCTTGAATCTGCACTCCGGGCTCGAGCTGCGCCAGATCGAGAAAATTGCGGCCGTTGATCGGAAGGTTCTCGATCTGTTGCGTGGTGAGGACGCCTTGTATGGTCGCCTGCTCGGTGTTGACTTCAATGGCGGAGCCCTGAACCTCTACCACCTGGCTCGCCTGCCCGACCTGCAGCCGGGCATTCCCCGACGCGGTCACTCCCACTTGCACGGTCACAGGGATCTCCGTCGTCTTGAAGCCGGGAGCTTCAATGCGAATCGTGTAATCGCCGGGAGTGAGCGCTCCCGAAGTGTAGGCGCCAGCCGAGGTGGTGGTGACGGTGATCAGACGCCCGGTGGATTTGTTATTGATGGTGACTTTCGCGCCGCCAACGAGCGCGCCACTGGGGTCCGTAACCGTGCCCTGGATGCTGCCGGTCGAGGCCGTGGTTTGTGCGGAGAGGCTGAGGTGGAAGAGGAGCAGACTTCCCAGGATGGCAAGGGTGAAAACGGTTTGATTCTTCACGGCGCGCCGCAGACGGTAAACGAAGCTATCTGACATGGGCTCATTCCTTTCAGCCGAAACTTCCTGGTTGGCTTGAAAAAGAGATCATGATACACCCGCTTGGTTTGTCACAGACAGCCATTATCAGTAAAAATATCCGCGAAAATAACCGTGGAGCGCGACTTCTGGTCAGGTGCGCCACTCCCGTGTCAACCCTTCCGTGATAAGAGGAGTCTCGGACTTTTGTAGTTCTGCAGCCACCTTTTCCATCTGACGCATGGCGCGGAGATGGTTTCGTCCAGCGATCTTGAGGACATCGTCATCGGAATATCCGCGTCGCAGAAGTTCGGCAAAAAGGTAGGGATAGCGCGTGACATTCTCCAGGCCGACCACCATCGAATCCGGGACGGCTTCATAAAAATCGGCGCCAATGCCTATGTGGTCAATGCCCGCGACTTTGCGGATGTGGTCAATGTGATCGGCAACCTCCGAAATCGTGCCGCGCGCAAACACATTGGCCTTCTCCCAATCGGCGATCCCTTTCGCAATCGCTTCGTCGGTATCGAGACGAGCGTGCAGATCTTTGATAGCCGCCGTGCGCTTCTCTTGCCATTCAGGGTTCTTGGGCGACACGAACGCCCCGATGAAGTTTACGTGGACTACGCCGCCATTGGCTGGCATCAGCCGCAGTACATCGTCCGGAACGCAGCGTGGGTGAGGATCAATCGCAAAGGCATTCGAATGCGAGAAGATTACAGGAGCGCGGGTTACCCGCAGCGTGTCTCGCATGGTGTCTGCGCTTACGTGCGAGATATCCGCAAACATGCCCAGACGGTTCATTTCCTTCACCACGTGCTCCCCGAACTCGGTCAGGCCGTAGTGTTCCGGACGGTCGGTTGCAGCATCGGCCCAATCGATGTTGTCCCAGTGCGTTAGGGTCATGTAACGCGCGCCCAAGTTGTGAAAAATGCGCAGCGCCGCAGGGGAGTTCTCGATCATGTGGCCGCCTTCCACTCCCAGCAAACAGGCGATGCGTCCCGACCGGTGGATGCGGTCAATGTCGTCTGCAGTTCGCGCTTGTTCCAGCTCGGGCCGACTGCTGATAAACCGCAGGGCCACATCAAATTCGCGGAGCGCTTCATGCAACGATGTGTGCTTCCGCTGCGTGGCAGAGTCAACCCAGACTGACCAGTACTGCGCTCCAACGCGTCCCTCGCGCAGCCGCGGAATGTCAGCACAAAGCGTCGGCTGAATCTTGCTCATATCGAACGATGTGAGGTCACCTGCCTTGGTTTCGAGCAGCATCGACGGCAGATCGTTGTGGGTATCGATGAGCGGAGCCTTCTCCAGAAGCGCCTTGGCTCGGTCTAGCATGTTTGAGTCCGGAGCCGGCGCCTCGGCAACAGCGGCGCTGACGTCCGCGAGCCCAGAGTTGACGAGAACCGCGGAACCTGCCATCAGACTTGCCTGCTCAAGAAAACGGCGACGTGATATCAAGCGGCTACTCCTTGGAATATCAAGAGGTTCGATTGAGAATGCATGCGGTGACTGCGGAATTGTATCCTATTCCCACACGCCCACAATCCGCGATGCACTGGATCAAGCGGGAGTTCGTGTGAGTCCGGAACTTCTGCAGCTTGCTCAGACGAAAGAAGGCGGCCGGAAAACCAAGTCGCACGAAGCGCGGTAATTGCTCCACTCAGATCCTCCCGAATACCCGGAAGTTGCACGCAGCATGAAGATTGAGGGGACGGTTCATCTGGAAGTCGAGGTTCGGCGAGACGGTACGATAAAGGCCGCACGCGTTCTAGGCGGGCATCCGGTGCTCGCAGAAGCATTCTTGCAGGCGATCAAGCGTTGGAAGTACGAGCCGGCTTCGGAGGAAAGTGTGGAACAAGCGTCTTACACGTTTGACCAATGAACGGCGGAGATTGGAGCCGAAGGCGTAGATTCCCTTGCTACACTGTCGGGACCCGACACAAGCCGTTTGCAGAGAGGTGAAATTTCCGAATCCCGACATTAGCTTCGATAATCGAAATCCGTAAGCGTGAAACCTCGTAACGGTTTGCTTCCCGAAGGCGTCTAATAACGGCAGAATCGGACCAAAGGGGCCCCGGCATGGCTGAGAAGACAAGCGCCAAGGCAATCGAAAACGCGACGCACGCAGTCTCCCGGCGCAATTTCATTAAAGGGGTCATCACCAGTAGCATAACGGCTTCCTCCGCCGGATATCTATTTCGCGCCTCCTCGCTCCTGCACGGCCAGCCCGTGACGGCCGGCGTAGGTGAGCGGCTAATAACTCTCAACGTCAACGGTCAGCAGCGCCGCGTCGACGTGATGAAGCAAGAAACGCTGACGCAGACGCTGCGTTACAAGCTCGGCCTCACCGGCACAAAGCTGGGATGCGACCGCGCCGAATGCGGATCGTGCACCGTGCTCATCGACGATATCCCGCACTATTCATGCTCGGTACTTACCCACACCGTGCGTCAACGGAAAGTTGTGACCATCGAAGGCCTGGCGAGCGCAGATGGAACCTTGCACCCGGTACAGCAGGGTGTCATTGACGAACAGGGATTTCAGTGTGCGTTCTGTATGTCGGGCTTCATCATGACCGCAGTGGGATACCTGAAGACGAACCCCAATCCCACCCGCCAGGAACTGGCGTATGGCGTTTCAGGATGCCTCTGCCGCTGCCAGGACTACGACAAAATTCTCACCGCGTTGATGCGCGGCGCCGAGAATATGCGGAGGACAAATCTTGGATGACAGCTTGCACAACGCGAAGCCTGATGCGGCCTCCAGAGGCGCTGAACGGCAGTACGGGGCCGGCCACAAGCTGATCGGTAAAAACTATTCCACACCGGATCTGTATGCCAAGGTTACCGGCCGGGCAAAGTATGCCGAAGACTTTCGCGCCGACGGCATGCTGTTCTGCAAGTTGCTGCTCAGCCCCATGCCCCACGCGCGCGTGAAGCGAATCGATGCCAGGGCTGCGCTCAGAATGCCGGGTGTAAAAGGCATTCTCACAGCCGACGATCTTCCGGCCCCAGCCGATACGCTTACGGATAATGGCACCGTGATCAAGGCCAGCAAGTGGGGAGAACGTGGTCTCACCATGGAGCCGATGTATCAAGGCGAACCGATTCTTGCCGTGGCCGCGGTCGACGAACTCACTGCCGCGGAGGCGATCGAGAAAATTGAGATTGATTTCGAACCGCTTCCTTTCGTGGTCGATCCGCTCGACACTTTGCGCCCCGGTGGTCCGAATCCGCGCCTCGATGGCAACGTGTGGACACGGCCAATGACGCCACAAGGCCCAGGCACACCCATGGTCACGGAACTCAAATGGACGAAGCATGACTTCGAAGAGGAAAAGCATGGGCGTCTACCCACGGGCAAAACGCCCGACGAATGGTCGTATGGCGATCTCGATTCCGGATTCAAGAATGCCGCACTCGTCCTGGACGAAACGTTCCTAACGCCGGACACCAGCCATCAGACCCTTGAGACCCGCAGTGCGATGGCCTACTGGCAGAACGGCAAGGTCTACATTCACACGGGCACGCAAAGCACCGCGCAAACCCTACCCGCGATCGCGCGCTGGCTGAACATGGATGCGGACAAAATTGTTTTCATCAGCGAATACACCGGAGGCGGTTTTGGCAGCAAAATCACCGGCGGAGTGACGATGATTATCCCCGCGCTGCTGGCAAAGAAAACGAATGCGCCCGTGATGATGCGCATCAGCCGCGAGGAGGAGACATTCATCGGGCGCGCCCGCCCCGGTTTCCAGGGACGGATGAAAGTCGGCTTCTCAAAAGAAGGACGAATCACCGCTCTCGACATGTTCGTAATTTGCGACAACGGTCCCTACGATGCCGTGGGGGATGCTCCGTCGTCGGGCCGCATCGTCTCGCTGTTGTACCAGCCGCAAGCCATGCGCTGGCGTGGCGTGACGGTGCTGACGAATACTCCGCCCCGGAGCGCACAGAGTTCGCCCGGAGGCCTGCAGGGGATTGTCATCCTCGAGCCGATCATTGCCAAAGCTGCCCGCAAGCTCGGAGTCGATCAGGTGGCGATCCGGCGCATCAACTGCCCGGAGGGCAAAGCGCCGTTCGGACCACCGCAGCAGGGGAAAATGCAACATGCCACCAGTGCGTTTCTGAAAGAAGCGCTCGACCGCGGCGCGGAGCAATTCAAATGGAGCGAGCGGGTGGCACGCACTCCAAGAAGAATGGGGACGAAAGTTCGCGGCGTCGGTGTGTCGCTGAGCTGCTACGTTGGCGGCACCATCGGATTTGACGGCCTGCTCGTCATCACGCCCGATGGCCGGATCACCTTTCAGTCGGGCATCGGCAACCTGGGGACGGAGTCGGTGATTGATGTGCACCGCGCGGGCGCGGAAGTTCTCGGAGTGCCGTGGGAAAAATGCGCTGTCGTGTGGGGCAACACGGCGAAGAATCTTCCTTTCACCTGTGTTTCCGGCGGCAGCCAGACCACTCACGCGATGACGCGGGCGGCCCATGCGACCGCGATGGACGCCAGGAAAAAGCTGCAGGAAATCGCCGCCAAGAAGCTCGGTGGCAAACCAGAGCAGTACGAAGTCGCCAACGAGCGTGTTTTTCGCAAGGGCGGCGCCGGTATGACACTGGCGCAAGCTGCAAAGCACGCAATTGAATTGGGTGGCGTCTACGATGGCCACGAGCCCCCCGCCGATGTTCACAAACTGACAAAGTTGTCGGTCGCGGCGTTGGCGGGTCAGGGCTTGGTAGCGGCAGCGAAGGACAATTACCCACGCGATGGCGCCACGTTTTCCTACGTCGCCAGCTTCGCTGAGATCGAAGTCGACGTCGAAACCGGCAAGTACTACATTGTAGATTTTCTGGCCTCGGGCGATGTCGGAACGGTGATTCATCCCCGCGCGCTCGGTGGCCAGATGCTCGGCCGCTCGACGCTCGGCATCGGCCACGCTATCGGTCAGAAGTGGGTTTTTGATCCGCACTACGGCCAGATGGTTTCCAAGCGCTTCCATCACAGCAAACCGCCGACGATTCTCGATGTACCGGTCGATATGCAATGGTCGGCGTTAGACATTCCCGACCCGGAAACGCCAGTGGGCGCGCGCGGTGTCGGCGAGCCTCCGGTGGCTGGCGGGTGCGCTTCCATTTTGAACGCGCTCTCGGATGCGCTCGGAGACGAAATCTTCCAGCGCGCACCAGTCAATGCCGACACGATTCTGACGTCGCTGGAAGCGGGCCGGCCGATGCAGCATCCCCTGATGGCGCATATTTGATGGCGCATATTTGATTACACAAGTGCGGGGGAGATTGGAAGAAAAATTATGGCTGTTATCCGAGATGTAATGCCCGCCTTCGAACTCTATCAGCCAAGTTCGGTTGCCGATGCACAGAATCTTCTCGAACAGCATGGACCCGACGCCTGGGTGTTGGCTGGCGGTCTTGACAGCTTTGACTGGCTGAAAGATCGCATCAGGAAACCCAAGGTCGTGGTGGAACTCAGCGGAATCGAGGAACTGCGCGGCGTTCGCACGACCAGCGACGGCATCGAGATTGGCGCCATGGCCACGCTCACTGATGTGGTGAATCATCCCCTGATCAAGCAGAAGTACGGTCTGCTGGCGCAGGCGGTCGAGGTTGTGGCGTCGCCGCAAATCCGCAACCAGGGGACCCTCGGCGGCAATGTTTCCCAGGACACGCGCTGCTGGTATTATCGCGCCGGTTGGCCTTGCTACCGCGCGGGCGGCAACATTTGCTACGCCGACACTCCGGAGGGTCGCAACCGCGAGCACGCGATTCTGCATGCGGAGCGCTGCGTAGCGGTGAATCCCTCCGATTCGGCTCCGGCCCTGATAGCCCTGGATGCGAAGTTCGTCATCCGCACCCACAAGGGCGAGCACGTGGTGGATGCGGAGGATTACTTCATCGGTCCCGACATCGACATTACGCGATTGCATATTTTGCAGCCCGGCGACCTGCTGACTGCGATTCGAATTCCGTCGACCTGGGCGGGCACGGAATTTTATTTTGAGAAGGTGCGCGACCGGAATGTTTGGGATTTTCCGCTCATGAATGTGGCGTCCGCCACGGTGACATCGGGAGACAGGATCGAGCGCATTCGCATCGCGGTGAACGGCGCCGCCGCTCGTCCGTTGCGTTTGAAAGCAGTCGAGGATGCCGTACGCGGCAAGCCGCGGAATGCGGCGACCGGTCAGATGGCGGGAAAGCTGGCCGTGCAAGGGGCAGTCCCATTGCAGTTCAACGCCTACAAAATCCCGCTGATGCGGAATCTCGTGAAACGCGCCATTGGCGGCGTTGAGGAGGCCACGTGGGCTTCATAGAGTGGGCCACGAACCCCTGGGGACAGACCGTCCCAATTCATATTGCCTGGTTTCTCATCTGGGTTGCGGCGATTGCGGGTTTGCTTTTCCTGGTCGGTCATTGGATTTGGCTGCGGTATTTCGCCAGAGAAAAGGAATTTGCCAACGATGCTTCCCCGCAGGCGGTTCCGCAAATCCCCAAGCACGTTCCGCGGCATTCGCTGGTGGCGCGCCTGTTTCACTGGATCATGGCCGCCTCGATGTTGACGCTGCTGTTCACCGCTTTCCTTCCGAAGCTGGGCGTCCAATTCAACTGGATCACTTACCATTGGATCGCGGGCGCCGTGCTGACGCTTTCCGTCCTGTTTCACATCATCCACGCTTCATTCTGGCTCGACTTCTGGTCGATCTGGCCCGATAAGAC
>JBAWFQ010000091.1:0-1668 GCA_049592035.1 Terriglobales bacterium | reverse complement strand
ACTCGTTGGCTGTCGACTCGCGACCTTGTAATCTTGAATGCTGCGGCGGTAGCCGGCGCATTGGTCTTTATGAACTTGTCGCCGATTTCGATCGGCACTAGTCGGCTGGGACCCGAGTGGATTCTCATCACCGGCGCGTTCCTCGTGGGATATCTCAAGCGATTCGGAATGCTCGGCGCGGGCATTGGCTCTCAGATCTATATCGGCCAGCTTCTCGCCTATGGAACCGGGATCACCCGGGCCGATCTGGCGATGGTAGCGCTGGCTGGATTAATAGCTACAGTAGCCTCGATCGTCCCTCTCTTGCTCAGCGGACCGGCGGAACATCCAACGCCTCCGTCGGCACCGGAACCTTCTCCTGCGAACGGGCAGGGATCACGAGAACTGCGGATGGGGGTGCAATCGGCGGTAGCTGCACTTGTAATTGTTCTCATAGGCTGCGTGATACATCTTCAAGAGTCCGCATGGGCAATCACAGCCAGTACCTATGTGATCGCTGGGTCAACCTCAGGGACTGCAGATCGCGTTCGCCGACGTATCGTGGGGACGTTGATCGGGGTTCCGCTCGGCATCGCTTGCCTGCCAATCGCACAGCACGCACCGCCGCTGGCTTGGATACTCGCTGCTATTGCCATGATCATTTACGCTGTGGCCTTGCCGAACCGCTACGACATCGCTTGCGCAGCCTATGCGTTCACGCTGATGGTAACGTTGGCGATAAGTGGAGAAACTTCGACATCCGTCTTGGCCGCGCGTGCTTGGGAAACGTTGATCGGCGCAGTGCTGGGCGTGATCGCGGCGAAGGTCATTCTACCCCTCCCTGAGCCCTCGCCAAATGTCTCGAAAATAGCTTGGACCGGATGACTTGAACTAGGAAAAATAAAAATCATTTTCCAGAGTCTGTCGCGAGAGAGTAAGGTTGTACCGCCTGCCGGCAGCTCTCAAGTGAGCTGCAATACTTGGCCGAAAGCTAATACGGACGACTGCAATGGAGGGGAAGCAAAGACCACCCGAAGATATCGATTTGGCATCCTGCGCGTACGCTCTGATGGAACAACTGATTCTGAATCAGTTGCTCGGCCACAGCGTGAGCAGGGAAGAGAGCGAGTTGCGAATCGTGGGTGGGAATTGTGGGTTCAAGAATCTGTGAAACCGAAACAACTAGAGTTCTGCCTTTTTTGGTTCAAACCAAAAATCGAATGGTGCGTGCTTGCACCGAAAGGCACGGGCAACCAGGTAATTGCTAACTTCGCGAAGATCGTCTGCGATCCACAGTCGGGACTCAAACCCGCAGCCTCATGCGTGAGAGCCAGGCGCGCCAGCGGCGCTATGTCGCGGCATGTGACGATCTCAAATCCTAATTATCGCGCCCTCGCTTCTCCTGACGGTGCCGTGACAGGGGCATCTGTTTCATCCCTCATTACAGAAGTCACCGCGATCTGTTAGAATTTAAACGGCAAGAAACACTTGCAGACTAGGCATTCGGTGGATTTTTTCCTGTCGATTTTGCGATGGTTGACCCGAGGCTCAGTCTGATCGCATTGAAACAGTGGACGTATGCGACACTATTGACAGCAACCGAATCCTGAGCTAATTTTGCATGTGACGGTAAGTAAATGAAAATAAACAAGTTGGGGACGTAGTTCAGTTGGTTAGAACGCTGCCCTG
>JBAWFQ010000090.1:0-11003 GCA_049592035.1 Terriglobales bacterium | reverse complement strand
CCAGGTGTCGTTGCCGGAGTAGGTCAGACCCATGTCCTTGCACGCACCCCACTGCTCGAACAGCACAGCCGCCGGGTCTTCACGGCGAAAAAGGGCGGCAACGGCCTGTTCGAACGCCCGACCGAATAGCATGGCAGCGCGCGTGTCCTTCTCCTGCCATCCGTCGAGGTAGCGGTGCCGATAACGCCTCGGACAACTGAGGTATTGGCTGATCTGCGTGTAGGAGTATGTCACCGGGACGCCTCCGCAGAGCTGCAGCGAGGAGCACTCGAAACCGGAGCCGCGGACAGTTCCTCCCATTGGCTGGCTGGGGCGAATCCGTCGAGGTTAATGAGCGAAATTCCGTTGATGACGGTATGGCTGATTTTGACGACGCCACGGAGTCCGGGCAACGCCTTCTCATCGACCTGTTCGTGGGCCAACAGTTCCGGATCGTATAGGAAATCCCGCAGGAACCAACCCAGCTTCCACATCGCCTTCTGAGTGCAGTAGAGACGACCCACGATGGGCTGCCCGGCGGAGGCGCGAGGTTCAAGGATGGAAAGTCGGAGGACATAGAAGGGCTTATGGGCGTGCCAGCGGAACTGGGCACCATCGACGCGAACGAGGAAGATGCCGTCGGGAATCTCCGGACGGGAGTCGCGGGCAGTTTCGGCGAGGCCTGGGACCTGGCGTTTCATGCGACCACCTCCTGCTTCGGGTGCGGATAGCTGTTGAGTTGGCAGAGCAGAGCGTTGCGGTCCTTTTCGGCCCAGTCGGCCAGTTGCTGGACAAAGTTCTCAACCTGTTCCCTGCTGGCCTCTCGGAGTGTCTTCGTGCCGCAGAAGTCGACCGCGTAGGCCTTCACGAGTTCCGGATCGAGCTTGTGCTGGCGGATGATCTGGCAAAGACGATCGCGCACCTTGGGGCCAGCGCCGTTGCCGTTTCCATTGCCGTTCGTATTCTGTGGAGGAATTTTTTCATTCAGGTTCGGAATTGTCCCGATTTCCTCGACCGAGCAGATGCCAATGCCATAGGCCTTGCGCAGGGCGCGATTGACCGCCCGCGTTTCGGCCACGCGCATTTCAGCCCCACGGACGAGCGAGGAAACATTGGATGGGTCGGCGTCGCCGTAGCCGACAAAGCCGGAGGAACTCTTTGACGGATAGACCGTTGCCTTGAGGACGAAGCGATTCGCCGGCGAATCACACAGCGAGTCGACGGCTTCAACGTGGATGCCACTGCACCTCTTGCGGCGTGCCAGCCCTATGAGGCCTGTATGTGTGACGTACCAGTTGCCGTTGATAATCTGAAGGTCTCCGCCCCTAACCGAAAAACCGAATTCTTGCGTTAGGCTCTGCAACGAGATCTTAGTACGCCCCTCGAAAGCGCTTCCGAGCGCCCTTCTTGCCAAGCGTACGTTTTCCTTCAATAGTGTTTGGCTAGAGCGATCAATATGGTCTGTTCTATTGCTCTTGGTGCCTTCTTTTTGCATTATCGCCTCCTGTATTACAAGTATAACATGTAATACGTTTGATACGCAATATTGATTCGCATTGCGCACAATTCGCTTGCGAAGCTATATTTCAAGAGTGGCGAGGACAGGTTTTCTGGTATTTCGCGTGGACCCGGCGTTGAGGCACGACATTCAGCGAATCGCCGATGAGGAACAGAGGACTATCACGCAGATCTGCGAGATGTTGCTGCATGAAGGTGTCGAGGCTTACAAGAAGGAAGGGCCCAAGTTCATGCAGCGCCTCGTGGCGAAACAGAAGGCCAGGGCCAAAGACTCATGACCTTGGCACGGGCAACCGGGGGATGGCAAGCCCACGGCAGGCAGAGATTCCCTTAAGTCATAATGCGAAGGAAAGGCATATCGAGCCGTCTTGAATTAGTCGCACAAGATCACCTGCCCGGATCTAGCTCTCTATCTTCTTGATGTAGAGCCGAAGCCCGGCCAACACTATCCCGATTGCGATGAGGGATATTCCGAGCCCGGCGCGGCGACGATTGCGCTCAACCATAGCTTCCTTCCCACCTTGCAGGTTCGAGGCGGCGATTTTCAGGCCGTCTTGAATATCCTGATCCACGAGGTCCGTCCGGAAGCTGTGGATCGTGACTCGAGCCTTGGTCAGCGAATCCCGTGCCTGATCCTGTCCCAGTCGAGCTTCGCTCACTTCCATGCCAGAAGACTCGGCGACACGGAGAACCTGGTCCGCGCCTTTGATGGCTTCGTCCAATCGACTCAAGCTACTCAGTAGTCCTGCCCTTGCTTGATCGCAGGCGTCACCTGGGGTATGACATCGCATGCAGACGGCGTCAGGACCAGTGCCAAGCATCGCGTCCGTGGGATGGCGGATGCCATGATTGCTGTGACACACGACGCATCCTGGCAGAGAAGCCGACTCAAAGGCCTTTTTGTGCGTACTTTTTTCGTACATCTGAGCCTGGAAAGCATGACAGTTCGAACACACATTCTGAACCTTGTCTACGCCCGGCGGCGCCGCGCCATGGTTTCCATGGCACGTTGAACAGGTCGGCGCACTCAGATCGCCTCGCACGGCGAGCGCCTGGTGGTGCACGCTCGTGCTGTACTTCGCGAACTGATCCGTGGGAATGGAATATCCCTTCATGTAATCCGCGTTGGCATGGCAGCGAGCGCAGGTGTTCGCCACGTTGACCGGGTTCACCGTGGAACGGGGATCGCTCGGCGCCCTGAGATCGTGGACACTATGACAATCCGTGCATACTGCAACCTTCGTGTCTCCAGCCGCGAAGCGCTTGCCGTGCACACTGGTGCGGTACTGGCCCAACTGGTCGGTGCGCAAGCTGGGGTTGAACTGGCGAATATAGGCGGGATCCGAATGGCAACTTCCGCACAACTCGGGGATCTGCTTGCGATCGATCTTACCTTTCCAACCCGCCTTTCGGCTCATGGCTTTGTCTGGATCGTCGCTGCTTGCGTCGCCACCGTGACAACTGGCGCAAGTCAAACCCTTTTGTGCGTGGACGTCCTGACTGAACTTCTCCTGGGTCACTCCCAGAGGATCGGGCAAGGCGGAGTGACAATCAAGGCAGGAGTTCTTGGTTTGCCCATAACTTTGCCCATACCCCAGGCACGCTGCGATCACAACGAAGCCGGCCAGCCCGATAAGGGCTGCGCGGAACCGTCGAAGCTTATTTCGCAAGATAGCCATAAACACTCATCCCTACCACGTACGCAAGAGCAAATACGGAAAGTCCAGTGATCCACCGTTTCAGGTGGGAAGGTTGGTCACTTTCAAAAAACGGAAGCAGGAGCCACAACAAGCCGACTAGGCCGAAAGCAAGTACACCCAGAACCTCCCCGTCGATGAACCACACCTTGGACGGGATAAGCTTGAGCGTTTGAAACATGAAGAGGAAGTACCACTCCGGCTTGATTCCCGCCGGGGCGGAAACAAAAGGATCTGCTTTGACACCGAGGTTCCACGGAAAAATTGCTGCCAACGCGCCCAGCACTCCCAGACCCACGTACCAAGCCATTATTTCGCGCAGCGCGAAGTTGGGAAAGAATTTCATTTCGCGCTTGGCCGACGGATTCGCGGTCCACTGCACTTCCAGTTTCGGCGGAATACTGATGCCCAGGCGTTGCACCAGCAACAGGTGTAGCAGAAGCAACACGGTTGCTATTCCGGGTAGAACTGCAACATGGAATCCAAAGAACCTGGTCAGCGTGGCTCCGGTTACATCTTCACCGCCGCGGAGAAAGATCATCATTGGCTTACCGACGATCGGAACTTGCCCAGTAATCTCGGTGCCGACTTTGGTGGCGAAGAAGGCGAGCGTGTTCCAGGGCAGCAGATATCCGCTGAACCCAAATCCCATGACAAGAAATAGGAGGATCACTCCGCTGACCCATGTCAACTCACGCGGTTTGCGATAGGCCTTGAGAAACAGCACACTGAACATGTGTGCAAAAGCAGTAAAAATCATGAGATTGGCGGACCAGGAGTGAATGGAACGAATCAGCCAGCCAAACCTCACGCGGGTCATGATGTACTGGACGCTTTCGAAGGCCTCGTTGGCACCCGGACGGTAATAGAGGAGCAGCAAGATCCCGGTCAGCACCTGGATCATGAAGAGAAAGAGGGTGATGCCTCCAAGGAAATACCAGTAGGAGAGGCGATGGGTGGGGACAGTCTTGTGGCGCAGCGGGGCTGTGAGGTCGTCCCAATCAAAGCGCTCATCAAGCCAGTGGAGGACGGCGGCGAACAAGGTCACGCCTCCCGCTTGCGGCTGACGACAATCTCATCGCCGCGCAAGTGGACATCGAACACATCGAGCGGTCTGGGCGGAGGACCGGAAACATTGCGGCCATTGAGATCGTAGATGCCATTGTGGCAGGCACACCAGATCTCGCGCAGGTCGTTGCGATACTGCACGGTGCAGCCGAGGTGGGTGCAAGTGGCGGAGAGGGCGCGATAGGTGCCGTCGCTGTTCATGATCAACAGGCCGGGACGGCTGCCGAAACGGAAAATCTTGCCGGAATTCGGCTTGAGCTCGTTGAGTTTGGCGGCCACGATCTCGTCCCCGCCTAGATCGACCACCGCCGGCGGGACAAGATAGCGGAGCACGGGATAAATGAAGGAAGCAAAAGAGGCGAGCAGGCCGCCACCGAGGAAGAATTCAATCACGCGGCGGCGGGTAGGTTCGGGTTGCGAAAGTTGGTCAGCCATCATCCCCTGCGCCCCCTGCCGCAGGAACCACTCAGTATCGAATCGCCAGCCGCAGGGACTGCTTCCTCGAGTCAAGCAGAACGCACCTCCACGGTACGCTGCATCTCGCGCAGCCACATCGTCTGGAACAGTTGCAGGCGATGTCCGATGACGACGGCTAGATTCAGAGCGATCTTATACCCAGCCGCCGGATTTGCGGCAAAATACCCGAGCAACGCCTCCCGCGGCAGGGCGATAACTACCGCTTCGTGCAGCGACGCCGCGGCGGTGAGGGTGAACCGGTAGGGCGGAATCAGGGCCGACCAGCCCACGGTTTGTCCGGGAGCTCGTTCTTCCACGAAAACATCCTCTTCCCGGCCTCGGACCTGCATCGGCAATGTAAGCTTGATTCGGCCGCGTTCGGTTAGGAACAGGCGGTCGGCTGCGTCTCCCAGACGGAACAGCGAGGTTCCGCAGGGAATGAGCAGCTTGGTGCCGAGTTCCAGAACTTGCTCGGCTTCGGCGGAAGAGAGACCGTTCAGCAGTTCATGCACCATGAGACACTCCTCAGTTCACAAACGGCGAAGTTGTCTTGCTGTGCAACCGGGCTTCCGTGGGAAATGCTATGAACACCTCCGCGGCTGCCTGCTCCATCCGGATGTGGTTTTCGATTTGTAATAGCAGGACCTCAATGGGCACCTGCCAGGACGGTGGAACTGGTGGTACAGCCGGCGGGACTGCTACACGGTCCGAGAAGAAGCGGGCCGGGGTAACGGCCTTGACCAACGGAACCTCGGGCTGCACAACTGAATCCGATGACCTCGAACGCGTTGCCGCTCCAAACGCAAGCGCCGCGATTCCCATCCCAAATACGCTCATGCACACGCACATCAAAAACATTTCCATGGCAGAAACCCTCCTTCAGCATTTCTTATCGCACGTGGTAGGCCAGCGTTGGTCGAGGCCTAACTCCTTTTCCTTCAGACGAGGTGGGGATATGCGGAACCATGGGACTGCCACAATGTCAGGCCGAGCCTGCCTCTTTGTCAGTCGTTGACGCCGGTCAGCGCGTGTGCCATCATCCCGCCATCTCAGTGCCCTCATGATGAAGCTGCGTTCTGCCAGCATGACGGTCGGCCTCGCGCTCGGTGTCACTGCAGCGGTGGTTGTGGCCTGCACGGTTGCCGCCTACGTCTTTTCCGTTCGTCATTTTCAGAGCCTTGTCGAAACGGCACACAGCAGTGCGCTTGCCGAAGGCGAATTGATTCGAACCGCGCTCGAACACCAGATGATGGGGAATGACCGCACCCTAATCGCGCAAATGATCGAGAGCTTCGGCAAACAGGCGCGCGTCGAACAGCTCGTGGTGCTGGACCGGAGTGGCACGGAACGTTACTCAAGTAAGCCGGGAACCGCGGGGAACGATTTCCGCATCGACTCTCCCACCTGCCAGGCCTGCCATCGCGATCCGCCGGAGCGCCGCGGCTCGAGCCGCGTGATCGAGACCCGGGGTGGAACGATTCTGAGAACCGTCGTGCCGATTCGTAACCGCGATGAGTGTCACCGCTGCCACGATGCCAGCCAGAAAATCAATGGCATCCTGATTTTGGACTACAACGCCGGAGAGGTGCGCGCCGCGATGACGCGGGACCTGCGCTGGATGGTAGCCGGCACCGGCGCCTTGACCTTTGTCATCGTCGGGGCCATCGCCCTGGTGATTCGGGTGTCGGTCCTGCGGCGTTTGAAGCGTTTTGAAACCACGGCGCGCCTGATCTCTCAGGGCGATCTGGAACGACGTGTGCCAGCGGAAGGCTCGGACACGCTGGCGTGGATGGCCAACGAGTTCAATGCCATGGCCGATTCGGTGTCGGGCCTGGTTGGAGAAGTACGTACCGAGCGGGAGCGGCTGGAAACCGTGATTAACAGTATTGATGACGGGATCGTCGTCCTCGACGCGGAACGAAAGATTGTGGCGGCCAATGACGCCTTTCTGCAGCGAGCCGCCGTCTCCCGAGAACAGGTTCTAGGCTGTTGCTGCTACGAACTTGGACCGGGGCCGTGCAATCTGACGGACTGCCCAACCCTCGCCTGCCTGCGGTCGGGTGGGCGCCAAGTTCGTATCTGCGAGCGCAAAAGCGGCAACGAAACGGTGGCTTGGGAAGAAATCCACGCTTCACCGATTCTGGACGCGTCGGGGCGGTTGGTTCAAGTAGTAGAAGTCTGGCGCGACATCTCCGAACGGCGAGCGGCCGAGGCGAAGCTGGCCGAGTCTTACCGCCTCGCGTCGGTCGGAGTCCTGGCCTCCGGGTTTTCGCACGAGATGAACACGCCTCTGGCAACCACCCTGATGTGCGTGGAAGGAATACTCCGCGAGACTCCAGCCGAACAGGCCGGGCAAATGGATCAGGCTAGAATCCGTGAGAATGCGACGATTGCGCGCGAGCAGATCCTGCGGTGCCGCGGTATCACCCAGCATTTCCTACGCCTGTCGCGCGGACAGCGGCATGGAGGAGATATCGTGGACCTGCATGCCGCCATCGCGGCCGCGCAGAGGCTCGTCGATCCAACGGCCCGTTCCAGTTCCGTAGAAATTGCGGTGCGGCCGTTCGCAACCACTCTGCACATCCGAGCCGACGAGGCCGAGTTACAGAACCTGCTGGTCAATCTTCTGCTCAACGCGATTCAGGCATCGAAGCCGGGCGGCCACGTCGTCGTTGCCACCGAAGGCGGTGATGCCGTGCACATTCGCGTCACCGATGAAGGTTGCGGGATTGCCCCGGAATACCGGCAGAAGATCTTTGAGCCCTTTTTCAGCCTTCGCCAGGGCGGCACTGGCCTCGGTCTTTTCCTTTCGCTGAACGCTGTCCGGAGCTGGGGAGGTAACATCCTGGTTGAGAGTACTCCTGGCAAGGGATCTATATTCGAAGTCGTGATCCCGACAATTGAACCCGGTCCGCAACCGAAGGATGGACTATGAAGCCCCCCTCCCTCCTTCTGGTCGACGACGATACAGCATTCCGACAGGTGATGGCGGGCGAACTGAGTCGCCTCGGCTACGAAGTGGATGCGGTGGGCACGGGTGAGGAGGCAATCCGGCGAGTCGCAGCGGCGGAACCCGAAGTCGTCTTGCTTGACCTGCGCTTGCCCGGCATCGGCGGGCTCGAGACGCTGAAGGCCATCCAAGCCGCCGCGCCTGCGGTCGAGGTCATCATGTTGACCGGACACGGTTCCATCGATACCGCAATCGAATCGATTCGTATCGGCGCCTCCGATTATGTGGTGAAGCCTTGCCCGCTCGACGAACTCCACATTCGCATTCAAAGGGCGATCGAACGACGATCACTGCGCCAGCGAGCAAATCTTCTCGATCGCGTTCTGACACCCCCAGATCTCGGCAGTTCCTTCATCGGTAACAGCCCGGAATTCCGTCGGCTGATAAATCTGATCGAACGGGTGGCTCCCAGCGATTCAACCGTGCTTATCACCGGCGAGACGGGCGCGGGAAAAGAAAGAGTGGCCAAGCTGATTCACGCACGCAGTTCCCGCCCGTCGAGGCCGTTTGTGGTAGTCGAGTGCGCCGCGCTGCAAGAGAGCCTGCTCCAGAGCGAATTGTTCGGCCACGAACGTGGCGCATTCACCGGAGCAGACCGCGCCAAGCCCGGATTGTTTGAAGTCGCCAATGGTGGAACGATTTTCCTCGACGAAATCGGGGAGGTGAGCCCGGCGACGCAGACCAAGCTGTTGCGCGTGCTCGACACCTCCACATTCCGCCACGTTGGCAGCACCCGGGAAATTCGTGTGGATGTCCGGATCCTGACCGCAACCAATCGCGATGTACCTTCCATGGTGCGGCAGGGCCTTTTCCGCGAGGACTTATTTTACCGCCTGAGCACGATCACGTTGGAAGTGCCGCCTCTGCGAGCCCGGGCGGCCGACGTGGACCTGCTGGCCCAACACTTCGTGACCGTGCTCAACGAGCGCTTCGGGTCCAGCAAACAGATCGGTGAAGAGGCCCTGCAACTCCTGCGCCGGCACAGCTGGCCTGGGAACGTGCGCGAGCTCCTGCATGTGGTCGAAGCGGCGCTGGTGCTCTGTGAGGGCCCGCTCGTTCTGCCGGAGCACCTCCCCGCCTCCTTGCGGAATTCGAAGCCTGTTCCGCTGGCCGGTCCCTTAGCACAGGATGCCCCGCTGCCGACGCTCGAGGAAGCGGAGCTCACGCATATCCGATTAGCGATCGAAGCCAGCAAGGGTCACCGCGGAAACGCGGCCAGGATTCTCGGAATTAGCGAACGGAATTTGTACCGTAAACTCCGCGAGCACGGCCTGCTGTCGTGATCCCCGATTTCATACTCCGTGGAAAGTACGATGGAGAAGGATCCAGGTACCTCCATCGTTTCGTGGAGCGGCAAAAAGAAAAAGGCAAGTAGTACGCCCTTTGAGGCTCGAGACAAACTCCGACCGTGAAGATTTCCCCCAAGATTGACCTGAGACGGCCCGCGGCCGACATTGATCACCAACCAACCGGGCAATGAGTTCCCCTGACCGGAACCATCCGATAGTGTGTCCGTGTGTCACACCGGCCATATTCTCCTCAGACAATGAGCCGCCAGTGCAAGAATCTCTTCAACACACTCACAGCAATCAGAGCCAGCGCCGCGGCAAAAAGTGCGAAGCGGAGGCGTGATTCCTACGTTTATTCGGCTCCTAGTCGCCAAAGCAGCAAATCATGACAAATTAGCTTCACTCCCACTCTAATTTTCGATCTGGCGCACCAAACCACCGTCAATCTGTATACGGCCAGTAACTCTCTTGACACCGTCTAGCGTCCTGATCCTTCCTGTTCTGCTAGCATCCAAAACTCGAAGGGGGTACAGACCGTGGAAGAGGCGCCGAGAGTTGTATCCAAGTCAAAGCGAACACAGCTTGTCGAGAACCAGAATCGGCAGAATCCTATGTCAACTGGACTGAAGATTTCCGTGGTACCTGTTACACCGGCAGGACCGTCACGGGAGGGTGCTGCTCGTCTACGCGAAGGGACGGAGGCATTCCTCAAGCAACTGTTTGCCGATGGGCACTACTTGGAACTGTCTTTCGGGAAGATCTGCGCTGACGGATGCTCTCAGGAAGAGTTCGGAACGTTACTGTACGCCACGTGCCTGGGTGGTTCCCCTCATTTTCCGCGAGGCTGGAAACGCCTTGTGAACAGTGGGAACATCTCAAAATCTCAACTCAAGGCACTTCCAAAAAAGATGCGCGCTATGGCGGACACAATTGACTCCTTGAACGCGACGATTTTGGCCCCGGCAAACGACATAAAACTGGCTCCTTACGATGCCCAACGACAACCCGCCCGCGAGTACATGATTCGGCGCTACGAAACCCTCCCCGCGGTTTTGCGCATTTATTCATGGCATTTGGAGAGGTTCTCAAAATTTGCCAAACGGACTGCGAAGAGGCTTACCCTGATTCATCTCCATGTCATCGGATTGATCCGGTACGTGGAAAATCAAACTGGATCCCCCCATTATGAGGACATTTCGAATCTGCTGGAGCAAGGGTGGCGCGTCGCGGGAAAAACGGAAACTACTCCACGTTTCCTCAGCACGGCGGGGCTGACAAAGTTATACCAGCGCTGGGCGGGACCTGTGTGTGGACCGAGGCGTATCTCAAGTTCATGAGCGACTAAACACCCCAGGAGGACGTTCGTAAACCAAAATGCCTCTCCACCGTGTCTACGCAACGTAAAACTAATCTTCAACTACTTACTAGCTGCTGGACAAATCTCATCTCAAAAAAGACCTGTTCTGTCCTCGCGATTCGTTTTGAAACCTTCGTATAAAAAGTCTGGGGGTAGGGTAGGGATATGAATCAGAACGCATCCGGCCAGGAATCGGTAACGTCCCCTAACTTACCTAAAGGGAGGAACACAGCCATGGCCTCACAGGTAGATGACAACAGTCGGACCGACAAGCGGACTATCGGGACCATCCAGGAATGGGTGCGAACAGAAAAATGTACGAAAGAAACAAATGAGATTGCGACTCCTTCGACCAAGACCCAGGCTAACCCGATTTCAGATCGCAAGCGCGAAGCGAACCGTAAGAATGCTCGGCGATCAACTGGGCCCAAGACTAAGACCGGGAAGAGCCGGTCGCGATATAACGCGGTCACGCACGGTCTCCTTGTAAAGAAGATGCCGTTGGACAGCTGGTTTTTCTGGGAGGATGGCGCCGAAGCGAAACACCTATTCCAGAAACTTGTCGATCACTTCCAACCCTTCGGACCGCTCGAAGAACTCCACGTTGATACGATCGCGCAGTGTTACTG
>JBAWFQ010000089.1:0-49133 GCA_049592035.1 Terriglobales bacterium | reverse complement strand
ATCGATACGTTTCTGATCTGGAACCTCACTGGTGGAGCGGATGGCGGAGTCCACGTAACCGACGTGACCAATGCCAGCCGCACGCAACTGATGAATCTCAGCACATTGCAATGGGATGGGGAAATCTTGCAAGACTTCAACATTCCGATAGCAATGCTGCCGAAGATCGTTTCGAGCAGCGAAGTGTATGGCACTGCAAAACTGCTGGGTGTTGCCGGAGTTGCGATTGCAGGAGATCTCGGCGATCAGCAAGCGGCTCTGGTTGGCCAAGCCTGCTTCAAGCCAGGAGAAGCCAAGAATACCTACGGCACCGGTTGTTTCATGCTGATGAACACGGGAGAAAAGCCCGTGCGCTCAAACTTCGGTCTGCTGACGACCGTGGCGTATAAGTTCGGCGCGAAGCCGGCATGTTATGCGCTTGAAGGGAGCATCGCAATTACCGGCGCGCTGGTGCAATGGCTCCGGGATAATCTCGGACTGATTGAAAAGAGTTCCGACATTGAGGCGCTCGCGAGAACTGTAGATGACAACGGCGGTGTCTACTTTGTCCCCGCGTTTTCCGGCTTATATGCTCCGTATTGGAAGGACGATGCACGCGGCGTGATTGCCGGATTGACTCGCTTCGTGAACAAAGGCCACATCGCCCGCGCCGTGCTGGAGGCGACCGCCTTCCAGGTCCGCGAGGTTGTCGATGCCATGAAGAAGGACTCCGGCATTACGCTTGATGTCTTGCGCGTCGACGGGGGAATGGTCGTGAACGATCTGCTGATGCAATTCCAGTCCGACATTCTGGCGAAGCCGGTGGTTCGTCCGCGAGTGATTGAGACCACGGCTCTCGGCGCTGCGTATGCGGCGGGAGTGGCCGTCGGCTTCTTCCAGAATCCTGACGAAGGTGCCGGCGAACTGCTCGCCAACTGGGCAATCGATCGGCGCTGGGAGCCCACGATGGATGAGGAGTCTCGCGAGCGGCTCTATCGCTTCTGGAAGAAAGCAGTGACGCGCTCGTTCGACTGGGTGGAATCGAAGTAGATAGGGCGACTGGTCTCCATCAAGAAATGCGATGAACCTCGCTCGTGACTTCGGCCCGCGCGCGGCCCGCGCTATCCTGCCAATCAGCCAACTTGCAGCGATGAATCGAACCGACATGTGGCGCCGAGTCGAAGCGCATCCCAAGCCTTGGGACATGATCGTCGTGGGCGGCGGTGCGACTGGAGTTGGCGTTGCGATCGACGCGGCGTCGCGCGGCTACGATGTTTTGCTCGTCGAGCAGAGCGACTTCGGCAAAGGCACCTCCAGTCGCAGCACCAAGCTGGCGCATGGCGGCGTGCGTTATCTGGAGCGGGGCAACATTGGCCTGGTCATGGAAGCGCTCAAAGAGCGCGGCCTGCTTCTGCAAAACGCGCCCCACATCGTGCACGATCTCGCGTTCGTGGTGCCGAACTACGATTGGTGGGAAGCGCCGTTCTACGGTCTAGGTCTGAAGCTCTATCAACTCTTGGCGGGCAAATATGGGTTTGGCGCCTCACGCATTCTCACCCGGGAAGAGACACTTGAACATCTGCCGACTCTCAAGACCGAAGGCCTTCGTGGCGGCGCCGTTTACTACGATGGACAATTCGACGACGCCCGGCTGCTCATCCACATGGTGGCTACGGCGTTCGAGCAGGGCGCCACGCTGCTGAACTATGTCGAAGTCACGGGGGTGACAAAAGACGCGCAGGGATTTGTGAACGGTGTTTCGGTGCGCGACGTCGAAACCGGCAACGAATTTAGCGCGACCGCGAAGGTTGTGGTCAACGCCACCGGCGCTTTCAGCGATCGACTTCGCCTTCAGGCGGAGCCAGGTGCTGCGCCGATGATAGTCCCCAGCCAGGGCATTCACCTGGTTTTTGATGCGAGTTTCCTGCAGGGCGAAAGCGCGGTCATGGTGCCGCACACCAGCGATGGCCGCGTGCTATTCGCGATTCCGTGGCACGGCCACACGCTCGTCGGAACCACCGATACGCCCGTTGCAGCCGCGACGCTCGAGCCCGTCGCCATGGATCAGGAAATCGAATTTATCCTGGCGACCGCCGGCCAATATCTGACGAAAGCGCCCAAGCGCGACGACGTGTTGAGCGTATTTGCTGGCATCCGTCCGCTGGTGCGGGCAACGGGCGTAGTTAGCGGAGTAGTCAACACGGCGCAGCTGTCGCGCGATCACGTCGTCCACATCGATCGCTCGGGCCTAGTCACCGTCTGCGGTGGAAAATGGACGACATACCGCCATATGGCTGAGGATTGCGTCGATCAGGCAGCGACGCTGGCGCAGTTGCCGGACCGGCCATGCGTGACGCATCACCTGCGTATTCACGGCTTCCAGGAAGCTGCGACGGAAGAGACCGCAAAACAATTCGGCGCGCTCGCCGTCTATGGCTCCGATGCGCACGAAATTCGCAAGCTGATCGAAACTGATCCAGACCTCGGCGAACCGCTGCATCCCGCGTTGCCCTACGTGAAGGCGGAGCTAATCTGGGCGGCTCGACAGGAGATGGCCCGCACCGTGGAAGACACACTAGCCAGACGTACGCGCGCTCTTTTCCTGAATGCTCGTGCAGCCCTTGCCATGGCCCCCACCGTCGCGGACCTGATGGCCGCAGAACTAAGTTGGAACGAAATTACGCGGACTAAGCAGCTCAATGCGTTTCGCGATGTTGCTTCGAACTACCTGCTTCACTCCTGAATCGGCACCTGGCGTCGGTGATGACTGTCACTGACAGCCCAATCGCGACCGTGATCTAATTACAAGCCTGAGTTTCGAAAGCACTTTTGATCGAAAGGAGAGAGCTATGCAATTCCACCTGGAAACAGACGAACTGAATTTCCTCGCCAACGTCCTGTTGGAACAGGATCCCCGTCCCTACAAGGAGCTTCTCGACAAAGTCATGGCCCGCGACCTGCGATTAGATTCCGGGGAACTCGAACAAGCGGGAGAACTCCTCGCGGCCAAGAAGCGCAGCCTGCACGCAGAAATCGACCGGCAGACGAACGCCGCTGTGAAGACACAACTGGAGCGGGAACTGGCTCTGCTGGAGCGGGTACTGGAGCGGGTCAACGAGGCCTGCGTCATGTTCTAACGGCTGTCCGCGTCGGCGTCAACAACAGAGCCGATGTCGACGGGCGCGCCTTGCCTATACACCGGCGGCGTAACCGCGCGCTACCCGATTTCGCACCCCTGGCGTTTGCCGAGCGAGTTTCCGTTAAGCCGTCGAAAAATCTGTCAGAGCTTTCGCGCTTGAGCTGGGAACTGCATGCTGTCACTGCAGCGGCGTGATGCTCCCATCGCAGTTAGTGATGGCGGATTCCGCGTAGCGCACCACTGCGTCGGCGAAGGAACAGAAGTAGCGAACGCCGGTTTGATTGGGAACCGTGGGCGAGGCAACGATCTCGTAGGTCGACACCGGTTCACCACTTGCCGTTAGCGCGTAGGTGTAGCCGTTCTTCGTTCCGGAAGCGAGTTGGGTATCAATCAAGCAGGCGCTGGTTGCGCTCGGCGGAGAGCACGCCGTCCCGCTCAGTGCGCCCAGAGTAGAGGCGTAGCCCACGGTCGGATATGCGGAGTTATACGAAATCTCGGCCGCGTTCAGGGTTCGCACCGCGCCGACCGCCGAAGCTTCATTGGCCGACATGCGGGCACGCAGCAGGTTGGGAATCGCCATCGAAGCGATGATGAGGATGATCGCCACCACGATCAGCAATTCAATCAGTGAGAACCCTTTTTGCTTCTTCATGGCTCGTTCCGATCAAGCTTAGTCTACACCCCGGGGAGCCGCAACGGCAGCCTCCGGCGGTAGTGTCCTAATTTGGCGCAGGTTGTCGCATCCGTAGCGCCGGCATCCCGCCGGGACGGCGGCGCCACAACCACCGCGCGGGAAATTAGGACACTACCCCGAAAGATTGACGACTGACGACTGGCGGTTGCTATAGACTTACTCGGGCGATGCTGGCCGGTCGCCCATCGACCCAGGCGCGAGCTTTTCGCCGCCGTGCCTACGGAGCAGAAGATATGAACCTGATTCGCCCACTTTGTGCCGTGATTTGTGCCGCGATTTTCGCCGCACTTTGTCCGCTCGTTGCGACTGCTCAGCCCTCGCACCCTTTGCTGCAGCGCCCGGCGTTCAACGGCAATCTGATTGTCTTTTCGTACGCTGGCGATTTGTGGACCGTCGATCGCAATGGCGGCCACGCCGCTCGGTTGACGACGGGCACCGGGATTGAGACCGATCCGGTCTTCTCGCCCGATGGCAGCATGATCGCCTTCACTGCCGAATACGACGGCAACACCGATGTCTTCGTCGTCCCGGCAATCGGTGGAGTTCCCAAGCGCCTAACCTATCATCCGGCAGCGGATGCTGCCGTGGGATGGACGCCGGACGGAAAGTATGTGATCTTCCGTTCAGCCCGCGAAAGCAACAGCCCGCGCTATACGAAACTCTTCAAGGTTTCGCTGAATGGTGGGCTCGCCACTGCCTTGCCGCTGCCGATGGCCTTCTCCGGCCAGTTTTCCGCGGACGGAAAATACTTCGCCTACTCGCCAGTGGGCGGCGGATCGCCTTTCAATTACCTCTCCTACGTTGCCTGGAGAAACTACCGCGGCGGATTGGCCAGCTCCGTATGGATTGCCGACATGGCGATGCTTGATGTTGTGAAGGTGCCGCGCGAGCGCTCGAACGATTTCAATCCCGTCTGGGTAGACAATCAGGTTTATTTTCTTTCTGACCGCAACGGCCCGATATCCCTCTTTCGCTTTGATCCCACGACCAAATCTGTAACCGAAGTGGTGAAGAATGACGGCGCGGACATTCGTTCGGCAAGCGCCGGCCCGGGCGGCATCGTTTACGACCGGTTCGGGGAGCTTTTCCTCTACGACACCGCGAGCGGCCAGACTCACCAGATCAACGTGGACGTAAGCGCGGATCTGCCCGATGTTCGCGCCCGCATTTCGCCGGCTGATCGCGATATCCAGAACTTTGCCATCTCGCCAACCGGAGTACGCGCCGTTTTTGAGGCACATGGCGACATCTTCACCGTGCCCGCCAAGGAAAGCACGACACGGGATATCACCAGTACTCCCGGTGTAATGGAGCGCGAGCCGGCGTGGTCGCCGGATGGACAGAGCATCGCATATTTCTCCGACGAGTCAGGTCAGTACGCGCTGCACATCAGCAGCCAGACTGGCGCGGGTGAAGTGAAGAAGTTTCCGTTGGCGAACGATGCGACGTATTACTTCAGCCCGGTTTGGTCGCCAGACTCAAAGCTGATCGCCTTCCACGACAACAAACTGGAGATCTGGCTGCTGGACACGGTGACGCGCAAGGCCACGGTGATCGACAAGGCGGTTCAAGAAGACGTTGATTACGATGCCGCTTGGTCGCCGGACTCCAAATGGCTCGCCTACACCCAAACGGTTTCGAATCGATTTCACGCACTGTTTCTGTATTCGATCGCGTCCGGCAAAAGCACGCAGATCACCGATGGGATGAGCGATGTCCGCTTCCCTGCCTTCGACCGCGGCGGCAAGTATCTCTACTTCACGGAAAGCACGAATTACGGCACGTCCACCAGCGGACTGGATATGAGCAGCGATGCTTTTGATGTTACCCGCAGCGTCTATGGACTAGCGCTCGCGGCCGACACGGCGTCTCCGATTGCGCCGCAAAGTGAGGACGAGAAGACGCCCGAGGCTAGGGATAAGGACAAAGACAAAGATAAAGATAAAGATAAGGACAAAGACAAAGACAAAGACGCGAAGGATGCCGCCGACGAGCATCCCGATAAAGACAAATCCAGCGACGCAAAGAAAGATGCGAAGAAATCGGACAACCCAAACAAGTCGGAGAAAACCGAGAAGCCCGAGAAGCCGAAGCCGGTAAAGATCGATCTAGAACACTTGCAGGATCGTGCCACCGCGCTCCCGTTGCCTCCAGCCAGTTACACCGGTCTGGCGGCGGGCAAGGAAGGCACACTTTATCTGCTGGAAGGTGGCGGAAGATTCGGGTCAGAGCACGGACAGACGTTGACCCGCTTCGTGCTGAAGACGAAGAAGTCCGAGAAGCTGGCGGATCATATCGCCGGATTCGATCTTTCGTTCGATGGCGAAAAGATGCTGCTGGAGATGGCTCACGACGAGCCTGAGGGCGCGCCTGCAGGAGCCGGGCCAGCGCCAACATTTGTCATTGTTCCCGCCGATTCGCCCGTCAAACCGGGCGAAGGCAAACTCGACTTGTCGAAGATGGAAGTGCGTGTCGATCCGCGCGCCGAGTGGCGCCAGATGTTTCACGAAATTTGGCAGATCGAGCGCAGCTTCTTCTACGATCCCCACTATCACGGCGTGGACACGGTTGCGGCAGAAGCGAAATACAAGCCGTATCTGGACGAGGTGGGCTCGCGCAGCGATCTGAATTATCTGTTTCAGGAAATGCTAGGCGACTTCTCGATCGGCCATCTGCGCGGCTTTGGAGGAACAATTCCCCGCCCGCATCACGTACCGGGCGGTCTGCTCGGCGCCGACTACGAGATTGTCAATGGTCGTTACCGAATCCAACGGATCTATACCGGCGAGCACTGGAATCCGCGAGCGCATGCGCCGCTCGCCGAGCCGGGCGTGAAAGTCAAAGAGGGAGATTTCATCCTCGCCATCGATGGCAAGGACTTGAGCGGCAGCGATGATATTCAGCGACTGCTCGAGGGCACGGCGGGAACGCAAGTGGTGCTGAAGATCGCCGCCGACGCCAGCGGAAAAGATTCGCATGAGATTACAGTGACGCCCATCGGCGACGATCTAAGTCTGCGCAACCTGGCGTGGATCGAAGCCAACCGCCGCAAGGTGCAGGAACTGAGCGGCGGGAAACTCGCCTACGTCTATCTTCCGGATACAGGGCAGGGCGGTCTGACCAACTTCAATCGCTACTACTTCGCTCAACTCGACAAGCAGGGAGCCGTGATTGACGAGCGCTTCAACAGCGGCGGCCAGGCGGCCGACTACATCATCAACGCCATGCAGCGCACGCTCATGAGTTGGTGGGCGCCGCGCTACGGAGCCATCTACCGCACTCCGCAGGCCTCGATCCTCGGACCCAAGGTGATGATCACCAATGAATTCGCCGGCTCCGGCGGCGACGCCATGCCGTGGTATTTCCGCGAAGCGCAACTCGGCCCGCTGGTCGGCAAGCGCACCTGGGGTGGACTGGTCGGAATCGGCGGGATCCCGGTCTTGATGGATGGTGGCCGAGTTACCTCGCCCAGCTTCGGATTCTTCAATCCGCAAGGTCAATGGGATGTGGAGAACCATGGCGTGCAGCCCGATTACGAAGTAGACATGGAACCGAAGCCGGTCAGCGAGGGTCACGATCCGCAGCTCGAAAAAGCTGTGAGTCTGGCGCTCGACGAACTGGCGAAGCATCCTGCGCCGGAACCGCATAAGCCCGAGTATCCAAACTACAACCGGCACGGGGCGCAGTGAACGGGGCGCGCCAGAACTTGAGGGTAGAGGTGCAGGTGGAGGTTGGCGTGCCTCAGCGGCTGAAGCCGCTTTGAAAAATTGGACAGTTATCGCAGCGGTGAACCGCTGCGCCACCCAAAAGCAAATATTGCTGGCGGTGAACCGCTGCGCCACCCAAAAGCAAGACCATCAGTTCTTCAGGCGCTTCCGCTATAATTGCGCGCACGCATGGCCTTTACCTCCGGCACGAAACTCGGTCCCTACGAAATCATTGCTCTCATAGGCGCTGGCGGCATGGGCGAGGTTTATCGTGCGCGCGACACGCGACTTGGCCGCGAAGTTGCGCTGAAAGTGCTACCGGAATCTTTTTCGCGCGATGCCGACCGCTTGCGGCGCTTCGAGCAGGAGGCGCGTGCGGTGGCGGCACTCAACCATCCCAATATTCTCGCGATTCACGATATCGGCGAGGATAGCGGCTCGCCGTTTATTGTCTCTGAGCTTCTGGAAGGCAGCAGCTTGCGCGCCGAACTTGAACACGGCCCGCTCTCGGCGCGCAAGGCGTCCGATTATGCGGCGCAGATTGCCCAGGGACTGGCCGCGGCCCACGACAAGAACATTGTCCATCGCGACTTGAAGCCGGAGAACATTTTTCTCACCAAAGAAGGCCGGGTGAAGATTCTCGATTTCGGCCTGGCGAAGCTCGCGCCCGATGCCCGCAATCCAAAAGGTGACGGTTTGACCCTCACCAGTTCGCCAACCGAAGCGGGCATGGTCCTGGGCACGACCGGTTACATGGCGCCGGAGCAGGTGCGCGGCGCGGCCGTCGATTCCCGCACCGATATTTTTGCCTTCGGCGCAGTGCTCTACGAGATGATTTCCGGCCAGCGCGCCTTCCGTCGCGATACTGCCGCTGAGACCATGACGGCGATTCTGAAAGAAGACCCGCCCGAACTCGGCGAGATGGATCATCCCGTTTCGCCGGGGCTGGAGCGCATTGTGCGGCGCTGCCTGGAGAAGCAGCCCGAGCAGCGTTTCCAATCCGCAAAAGACCTGGCGTTTGCGCTGGAAGCTTTGAGTGGGACGACCTCGAAGACAGCGGCGAATGTAGCCATCGCAGGCGATGCCAGAAAGCCGCGCTGGCCGGCTTACGTTGCCGCTGCGGCCGTGTTTGGCCTCGCTGCTGGAGCCGCTATCGCGTGGTATCTAAGGCCTGCCCCGGCACCGCCGCCGACTTTCACCCGGGTGTCGTACCATCGCGGCGAGGTGCTTCGAGGCCGATTTGCGCCGGACACGAAAACGGTCCTGTACAGCGCCAGGTTCGGCGCAGCAGCGCCCGACACTTATAGTGTTCGTGAGGACTATCCGGCATCGACGCCGGCGGGGCTGGGCGGCGCGCTGTTGCTGGCAATCTCACGGCAGGGTCAGATGGCAGTGCTGACGCACCCGGTGTATTTTGCCCACTATGAATGGGGCGGTACGCTGGCTACCTCTCCTTTGGGAGGGACGGCGCCTCGCGAGCTGCTGGAGAAAGTAGTCGACGCGGACTGGTCGCCAGACGGAAACGAACTCGCCGTGATTGATCGCGCTAATGACAAGTGGCGCTTGCAATATCCCATCGGAAAGGTGCTGCTCGAAGGCGATGGCTGGATGAGCGACATGCGAGTTTCTCCCGATGGACAACATGTCGCGCTGTTTCGACACCCGCCGAACGTGGATGATCGGGGCGATCTTGTGATAGTGGACCGATCGGGACAGTTGCGAACTATATCGAGCGGATGGGAGTCCCTGGAAGGTTTGGCGTGGGCGCCATCGGGCAAAGAGATATGGTTCTCGGCGGCGGAATCGGGAGAACAGTGGTGCATTCGCGCGGTTACATTATCGGGGAAAGAGCGGACCGTGTATTGCGGCACGGCGCCGACCCGCATCCTCGACATCGCGTCGTCGGGTCGCGCCCTGGTGTCGACGGAAGAAGCCCGTGGGACGATGTCGATGGTGGAGCACGGGTCCAATCAAGAACGCGACATGAGTTGGCTTTCCTACAGTTGGGGTCCGCAACTCTCTGGGGACGGAAGTGAAGTGTTGTTCACCGATTTGTCGGAAGAGTCGGGCAATAACTACTCGGTGTATGTGCGCAAGACCGATGGTTCTCCCGCGGTTCGTCTCGGCGGAGGCGGATACGCGTCGGACATCACTCTCGATGGAAAGTGGGCGCTGGTAGTGCTTCCTGACGATCCGGCGGCCCGCCTCCAGATTGTGCCCGTGGGACCGGGGCAGGCGCACGTGTTGCACTGGGACGGCATACAGCCGCGCTGGGCCGAGTGGTTTCCGGACGGACACCGTATTTTGATGAGGGGCAGCCAGGCCGGGCGGCCGGAGGCAATCTACCTCACCGATGTGGATGGCTCGACACCAAAGCAGTTGTCGTCTGGAGATTTTACGTGGCGATCAGTGGCTCCGGACCAACAATCATTCATCGCTGTTGTGAATGGGACGTTCGTTAATCATTCCGTGTCGGACGCCAGTTCCAAGGCGATCTCTGGTATTGGGCCGCAGGAGTTTCCAATCGGCTGGGCGGACTCGAAGCATGTATTCGTGCAGACAACGACCGCTACCGGCCTCACGATTTCCAAGGTCGATATAGAGTCTGGCACGCGGGAACTGTGGCAGACGATAACTCCGAAAGACGCGACGGGTCTCAGGCCGATGAGGACCGCAACCGGCATTACGCCCGATGGCCGGTGGATGGCGTTTGGTTGCCGCACGCAACTCGGTCAACTTTACCGCAGCAACACGCTGAGATAAATAAATGATGGATCGCCGGGCGTCCCCGCCCGGCAATACCGAGATCTGCGGGCGAAAACGCATTTCAGAAATCCGACTTTAATTCAGAAATCTGCCGCCGCAGCGGCGGCCGTGGCGTGGATTCCGACAATCTGATCCAGGTTGGTCATCTTCATGACCTCTTCCACGTGCGCGGTGGCTCCCGCTACTCGCAACTCGCCGCCAGCTTTCTTCAGTTTGCCAGAAGACATCACGATGATCCCGATCCCAGTGCTATCAAGGTTGGTTACGCCAGCCATGTCGAAGATAACTTTTTTTCGTCCCTCGCCCACCAGGCTTTCGACCGCCCATTCCAGTTGCTTGCTCTCCCGGCCCAGCGTGATTCTTCCCGCAATTTCCAAAACGACGATGTCTGGCATCAGTTGCCTGGTCCGAATCTCGAGCATAAGCAAGGCTCCTTTCCGAGCATGAACTTCAATTAAAACAATGGCTGACGGAAACGATGCGGTAGTGCGAAATGGTTTGGCCGATTATGGTTTGGCCAATCATTTGGATAAGACTCACGGAGAGAACCCGCTCCACGAGCGACCATCTTAGGTGCCCAGGCTCCGGCAAGTCAATGAATTGTGGGGGATGGTAGTGGCGCAGTGAAAATTGCCGTTCCTCAGCGGCTAAAGCTGCATTGGTTCTGCGCTAGTTACGGCACGGCTGAAGAGGCTGCGGGAAAAGTGTTTTTCGAGCGCAGCATTCCCCCAGCGGCTAGAAGCCGCGGTTCATTCCGCGGCATTCGGGGGGATATGGCGATGGCCGAACGCTTTTCGGATGGGTTCTGAGATTTGGTGCTGGTGCGCGCCGCAAATAAAAGGGCGGGACCGAAGTCCCGCCCACTGGTTCAGCTTTTTAGTTTTGCGTTACTTGCCGGTTCCGGACAGCGGCACCTGCTGCGGGCTATTCGGAGCATTGTCGGTGAACGTTACCGCACCAGTGCGCGCTCCAGTTTGCGCTGGAGTGAAGGTGACCGCGATCTCGCACGTGGCGCCAGTCGCCACCGTGCCACCGTTCACGCAAGGAGTGACCTTCTTGGTCGCTTTGACTGTCGCCAATGCGAAGTCTCCGCTGGCAGCGATGGTGGTGATGTTCAGCGTCGCGTTTCCGGAGTTGGTCAGTATGACTTTCTTGGGCGAAGTCGTAGTGCCCACGGCGACCTTGCCCCACTTCAGCGACGTGGGAGCCAATGTTACCGCGGGCGCGCCACTAGCGCATCCGTTGAAGATGAACGATCCGATGTGGGTGCTCCAGTTGTAGTATCCGCTGGCTTGCAAGTACTCATCCACATACCAGAAGGTGCAATCGTCGCTCGGGTCGACTTGCATCGCGGTGTAGTCGCCCCAGCGATTGGCATAGGTACCATTGTCCTGCGATCCAGAGCCTTCGATGATGCTGGCTTCCGTTTCCATCGTGCCTGCCGGATCGCTGGGCACGCGTCCGGTAAAGCGGACGGCGGGGTAGACGCTACTACTCGAAGCGCTATATCCCAAGGCAATATCCTCGCTCTGGTCTTCGGCCAGGCTCGACATCCAGCGATAAGTGGTGTCGGGAGCGAACGTTCCTTGCTGATTGAGCGTGACATTGCCGGCGGGGTCGTAAATTTCATACCAGCGCACCGCCACCTGATTTCCGTTTTCCACGGCGTGGCTGACCACGGCTCGATCATGATCGGCAAAGTGACGAATCGCAAAGCGATACATCAGGCGATCGCCGAGCGTGTCTAGGTCCTGCGAGGTTCCAGGTTGCGGCACGCAGGTGCCAAAACCGACGCCGCATGACAGGTTGTCGTTTGCGACATTGATGGTTGTCGGGTTCGACAGCTTGGCCTTGCCGGTTGCGAAGTCGAGTTTCAGCATACGCAGATACAGTTGGCCGGGGTTGCTGTTCTGCCACGTCAGGAACAGTCCCGGAGTCTTATCCACCGGAGTAGTCGGTCCGTCCATGTCGGATGGCAGATAGCTGCCTTCCGTGCTGGGAGTCATCTGGCAGAGCATTGCGGCCGACGAACTTCCCGCCAGCATACTGGTGCGGTCGAAGCCGCACAGATCCGCGCCGGCAAAATTCTGTCCACCATCAAAAATGTTGTAGGTGGCCAAGTAGGCACTATTGCTGGCGGTCGCCCATACGCTGAGCTTGTCATAGTCATTGAGGTTGCCGCCAAAACTGTAAAAATAGAGAGCGTAAGAACCCGTGGGGTCGTTGGTCGTAGAGACGGCAACGCACTCCCCATAGCTGCCAGCGTAGTTGTCGCCGATACCGGCAACCACCCAGCGGTCGGCAGGACGGTCATAGAGGACAATGGGATCGACGATGTAGGTAGTACAAAGTCCGCCGATCGGTTCAAACAAAGTCGGCAGGTTCGTGGGACCGGAAAGAAGCGTGCCCATCTTGCTATACACCGTCAGATAGGTGTTCACGATTGCGCCGATCTCGGTGGGACCTACTGCCAGGTTGGAATCGGATGGAATCCAACCGTTCGATCCGATGCCATCAAAATTCACGCCTTGCTGGACGCCGACTTCCGGCAATACTTCCATCTGCAGTGCGGGGTCGAATTGCCACGGACCGCGAGTGGCGCGTTTCACCAGTGGACTGGGCCGAGGTTCCGGCATTTCGCGGCTGGGCAAAAGCAGCATATCGACCGGCAACTCCGACACGCGCTGGGAAACTGCGAAGGCAGATGGGTAAGTCACGAGGGTCTGGTTCTTGCTGGTTTCGGCCAAGGCCAGCGTTGTCAACGCCAACCCGCATAGGATGACGGTTCGAAGCACTTTGCTTGCACGAATCATAGTGGTCCTCATGTGAAACAGACTCGGTTAGGCTGCCGGTTGGGGGGAAACAATCTCGCGGCAAGTCGCGAACTACGATTGTGCCTAGTTGCTGGCTAGCGGTCAAGATGAAAAGGAATGTGAAACAATTTGCGACTTTGTGCGGCTAGCGCCTGACACGCGCGCGCTTGGATTAGACTTTTACTACCAAACATAAGGAGCAACTCATGTCCAAAGCAATCGTCCGTTTCCTCGCTATTCTGGGCGCTCTGTCGCTGATCGGAACGGTCATCGTGATGGTGTCTGTCATCGGAGTGAGGGGAAGAGTTCCCTCCAAGACGATTCTCGAAGCTAATTTCGAAGAAGCATTCCCCGAGGACGTTCCAGACACTCCGACGGCCCACTTGATGCTGGACCAGCGCCAGACCCTGCGCGACGTGGTCGATGCCATCGACCGCGGAGCCGGTGACGATCGCGTAGTCGGCATGATTGCCAGGATCGGAGCGTCCTCGCTGGGCATGGCGCAGACGCAGGAAATTCGCGACGCGGTGCAAAGATTTCGCGCCCACAAAAAATTTGCCGTTGCCTACTCGGAAACCTTTGGAGAATTCGGTCCGGGCAACGGCGCTTATTACCTGGCAACGGCGTTTGATCATATCTATCTGCAACCTTCGGGCGACGTCGGCCTGACCGGGATCATCATGGAGTCGCCTTTCGTGAAAGGAACGTTGTCGAAGCTGGGCATGACCTTTCACGGCGATCACCGCTACGAATATAAAAATGCGCTCAACACACTAACCGAGACCAAGTACACGGCGCCGCACAAAGAAGCGATGACCGCGATCATGAATTCCTGGTTCAACCAGATCAAGGATGGCATCTGCCAGGCGCGGCAGATCGCGCCCGATAAGTTCCAGGCGCTGGTGGATGCAGGGCCATATCTCGGCAAAGAAGCAGTAGCCGCGAAACTAGTGGACGCGATTGCGTATCGCGACGAAGTCTACGGCGAGGTAAAAAGTAAGGCGGGCAACGGAGCCGAACTGCTCTACCTGGATAAATATTTGAACCGCGCAGGGCGTCCGCACGAGCGCGGAAAGACAGTGGCGCTGGTGTTCGGCGTCGGCGCAGTGACACGCGGCAAAAGTGATTACGACCCGGTCGAGGGCAGCCAGAATATGGGCTCGGACACCGTGGCGAGCGCGATTCGGACCGCGGCGGAAGACAAAGATGTAAAGGCGATTTTATTTCGGGTTGATAGCCCTGGCGGATCGTATGTCGCCTCCGATGCGATCTGGCGCGAAGTCGTGCGGGCGCGCCAGGCGGGTAAGCCAGTGATTGTTTCGATGGGGAATCTGGCGGGATCGGGGGGATATTTCGTCGCCATGGCAGCCGACAAAATCGTAGCAGAGCCGGGAACCATCACGGCCTCGATCGGAGTGCTCGGAGGAAAAATGCTGACCAGCGGACTTTGGGACAAAGTTGGGCTTTCGTGGGACGAGGTGCATCAGGGCGAAAACGCCACCATGTTCACCGGCACGCACGATTACACGCCCGCCGAATGGGGACGATTCCAGGCATGGCTGGATCGCGTATATGTGGACTTCACCGGCAAGGTTGCCGAGGGGCGCAAGCTGCCGCAGGAAAAAGTGCTGGAGATTGCCAAGGGGCGCATCTGGTCGGGACAGGATGCGAAGAACCTGGGTTTAGTCGATGAACTCGGAGGCTACGATACGGCGCTGAATCTGGCGAAGAAAGCGGCGGGAGTTCCGGAAGGCGACGACGTCAAGGTCGTGGTCTATCCGCGGCCGAGAACTCTTCTGGAGAGCGTGATTGCGCGACGGAGCCCGGATAACAGCGATAAGGAAGCTGTGGGACAAACCCTCGCGCGGATTCTGGAAGTAGTGCAGCCGGTGGCGCGTGAACTGGATGCGGTTGGAATCAAGAGCAGCGATTCGGATCAGGATGACGTACTGCGAATGAATGCGGTGGTTGGCAGTCGCTAGCGAACATTTTTAGTCGACCATGTGACTATGGTACAATGACCATGAACATAAGCTGGAGGACGGCATTGAAAACTATGGCGGCGGGTTCCTTTAAGGCACGTTGTCTTGCGGTGATGGACGAAGTGCAGGCGAAGCGCGAGGCGATTGTTATCACGAAACGCGGCAAACCTGTGGTGAAGCTGGTTCCGGCAGACGCGGAGAAGGATGACATTTTTGGCTTTCTCAGGGGCAAGGCAAAGATCGTCGGGGATATTGTGTCGCCCGCGCTTACTCCGGAGGAGTGGGGAGATCTCTATTGATCCTGTTAGATACGCACGTTGTGGTTTGGCTAGTCTCTGAGCCGGAGCGGCTTTCGAAGAACGCCAAGGCGGTCATCGACGATGCGCGGCAGAACGGGGATGGTCTAGCCGTTTCCGGCATCACACTCATGGAAATTACGATGCTTTATGGCAGGCGGCGAATTCTGCTGGCGATGAGTCTGGAGTCTTTCTTAGGCGAACTTGAGCGCAAATTTGTGGTGCTGCCGATCAACGCTCGGACATGTGCACGCATGCTGTCGTTGCCCGCGGGCTATCCGAAAGATCCGGCGGACCGCGTGATTGGGGCGACGGCGCTGGTGGAAGGGATGGGCTTGGTCACGGCGGACCGAGAGATTCGGCGGGCGAAGGTGGTCAGGACGATCTGGTGACAGTTGCCAGTGCCCGGTGCCCGTTATCAGTTCGGCGCAGGCGAACGGTCTGTCGTAGTCAAAAGGCGAACAAGGGGGGCACAGGGGTTGGGAGGGTCGTCAGTGGAGCATCAATACGTCGACCTCGGACTGCGGGCCTGATGAGTGAAATCGCTGTTTACGTCAGTCACCCGAAGGTGCGTTTTGCGTGGCTTTTACGTCGAATCCGAACCCACAGCGAATATCCGCCCCAGAAAATCGCAAAGCATAGGGCCCCATCCACAACGGATGCCAGCACGATCATCCACGGTAGCGACCGGGCATTAGGCTCGACGCCAAGCATAAACGCGAACTGGAACAAAAAAGCCGCTACCACCCAGCCTGGAGACCGAAATGCGGAAAGGAAGACAATAATGCACCCTGCGAACAGTAAAATCCCGCCAATGACGGCCCTACGCTGCCAGCGCTTCATAGGCGAAACTTACTCGGTTTGGGAGTCCCTGTCCACGTTACTTCTGCTCAGGAAGCCCCACGCAGATTGACAGTTGGCGTAACATCGCGATTTCACTCGTGGAGTGCGAAATCGTTGTTGCCGTGAGGGCACGGACTGTAGCGTCTCCCTACTCCACCGTCACCGACTTCGCTAGATTTCTTGGCTGATCTACGTCGCAGCCTCGGCGCACGGCGATGTGATAGGCGAGTAGTTGCAGCGGGACGACCTCCAAAATTGCCGACAGTTCATCGGGGGCTGGCGGAACGAAGAGTACGTGATCGGCTTCTTCAGCGATTTCTTTGTCGCCTTCCGTTGCGAGCGCAATCACGATTCCGGAACGAGCTTTCACTTCTTTCAGATTCGACATCGTTTTTTCGTAACGGATCATCGATTGCGGGTTCGTCACGTCGCGTGTGGCGATGATGACGACCGGAAGGTTTTCGTCGATCAGTGCATTCGGTCCGTGCTTCATTTCGCCCGCCGGATAACCTTCGGCGTGAATGTAAGAAATTTCCTTGAGTTTGAGCGCGCCTTCCAGGGCGATGGGATAGTGAATGCCGCGTCCTAGAAAAAGGAAGTCCTGCGCGCGGACATAAGTCTTGGCCAGTTCGTCGCAGGCTTCATCGTGGGTGAGAATCTGTTCCAGCTTGCCGGGGATGCGCATGAGTTCTTGCACGGCTGCTTTGGCTTGTTCGGGATTCATCGCGCCGCGCACCTGCGCCAGATACAAGGCGAATAGATAAAGAGCGGTCAGTTGTCCGGTAAAAGCCTTGGTTGATGCCACGCCAATTTCCGGTCCGGCGTGGGTGTAGACGGTTCCAACGGCTTCACGCGTGATCATGGAGCCGACTACGTTGCAGATGGCCAGCGTCTTCGATCCCTTGGCTTTGGCTTCGCGCTGAGCGGCGATCGTGTCGGCGGTTTCACCGGATTGCGAGATCAGGAGCGTCATCATGTCCGGCCCCAGGATCGGGTCACGATAGCGCCATTCGCTGGCGTAATCGACTTCGACCGGAACGCGGGCGAGGTTCTCGATCATGAACTTCCCGGCCAATCCGGCATGCCAACTGGTGCCGCAGGCGGCGATATTGATTTTCTTCAGCGCTTGGAACTCGGCTTCGTTCACGTGCATTTCGTTGAGGAAGATTTGACCGGTATCCTGCGAAACGCGGCCGAGAGTGGTGTCGCGGACGGTGCGCGGCTGCTCATAAATTTCTTTGAGCATGAAATGTTTGAAGCCGCCCTTCTCCGCCATGATGGGATCCCAGGTGATGCGCTGGGTTTTGCGCTCCAGCGGGTTGCCGTCGAAATCGGTGACCCGCACACCGGCCTGCGTGATGACGGCCAGATCGCCATCGTCAAGAAAGAAAAGATCGCGGGTGTGATCGAGAAGAGCGGGTACGTCGGAGGCGACAAAGTATTCGTCCTTGCCGACGCCGATCACGACTGGAGGTCCATTGCGGGCGGCGACGATTTTGTTTGGTTCGTCGACCGCGATCACTACGAGCGCGAACACGCCCGTGAGTTCTTTTACCGCTCGGCGCACTGCCTCTTCGAGTTTCGAAGCGGTGCGATGACCGCTGCCCGGTTGCAGGTAGTGCTTCTCGACCAGGTGCGCGATGACTTCGGTATCGGTTTCCGTGGTGAACTTGTGGCCTTCGGAGATTAACTTCTTCTTGAGCGAGAGATAGTTTTCGACAATTCCGTTGTGCACGACCACGATTCTGCCGGTACAGTCGCGATGCGGATGGGCGTTTTCTTCGGTGGGGCGGCCGTGCGTGGCCCAGCGGGTGTGTCCGATGCCGTAGGTGCCGTCGAGGGGCTTGAGGCGGATCACTTCTTCCAGATTTCGCAGCTTGCCTTCGGCGCGGCGGATTTCGAGACCGGTTCCGTTTCCGGCTACCGCGATTCCTGCCGAGTCATAGCCGCGATACTCCAGCTTTCGGAGGCCCTCAATGATGACGGGGACGACCGGCTTCTTGCCCACATATCCCACAATGCCGCACATTGGCGAGTTGGCTCCTTGACGAATGGTTTGGTGGGGACCCCGGTGATTGCCGCGTAGAGGCGCGGCTTGCCGCGTCTCCCGTCGCGTCCAAAGGAGACGGGGCAAGCCCCGTCCCTACACGTCTTCGAGGGAGAATCGAAACTCTTCAATGACCGGGTTCGTTAGAACCTCGCGCGCGATCCGCTCTACCTCCGCCTGTGCCTCGTCCTTTGAGATACCGCCATTGAGGGTAATTTCGAAGTATTTTCCTTGCCTTACATCCTGCAAGCTCTTGTAGCCAATCTTCGTAAGGGCACCGTAGATGGTTTTACCCTGGGGATCCAAAACGCTCTTCTTCAAGGACACGTAAACGTAGGCTTTCATCAACTCAGTGATTATACTTCAGGTGGCAGCATACCGGACCGTGGTTTTCGTTATAGGGGGTATGGGTTCGAGCCCCTTACATTCGCGAGGTCGATTCCGTAACTTATTTAAAAGAGGATAGTTGACGGTCCAACTCGGCAATCGCCTGCTCCAGCATTTGGCGATGGCCAGGCTTGCCAGCGATCCGGAGTTCTTGCGCGAGACGCTCCCGCGAAAGACGCAGGCCCTCCCGTTTCCGGTTACGTTCCTGCTCGCTGGGCGATAGCGGGGCGCGGACGGTTTTCCGCTCCTCCGATCGTTCTTCCTGTTGTTGTTCGACGGACTTGCTTTCCCAGCCGCGGGCCATTGGAGTTTACATCGTACCCTGCAAGCGGTTGCAGTTCCACAGTTTGCTGAAAAACTCGGTTTGCGCTACTCGGCCCCTAAAGGGTGTGCGTGAGTTTCCCCCACGGGCGCCGTGGGCTACATTCTTGCGCCGATTTGCGGCTGATGCTTGCGGATTCTATTCCACCGCAAGTGTGAGAATTGGGTTCTCATGCGCACTGGACTTATGGCATCGCTAAAGCGATGCCCTGATACGAAACGCGAGTTTTTCAGCACTCTGTAAAGCCGCACCCAAAACAATGCACTTACCGCAGCGCTGAAGCGTTGCGCCACCCAAGATCAAGCACAAGATCGAGTTTTTCCGCAAGCTGCTAGGCCATTAACTTGCAGTGTCGACCACTTGAGGAATTTGCCCACTCGCCCGCTCGGAATGAAAACCTGCGAGTCGAAAGAGCGCTGCCGATGACCGCTCATACTGATCGACCAAGGATGGAATTGGCCGACTTTGCAGGTCAGGCAATACGAATTCGGCTAACAGGAGAGCGCTAGCCTTGATGGTCTGCAATCGAAGTCGAAGAGCGCTCTCGGCAACCTGAGCTCCGGATGCTGCGATCCTTGGGTCGGAACTCCGTTGCGCGGCCTGGCCCACCATGGCAAGCGCGGCTGCGGCCCTTCCCGCTTCCGAGGCGTAGAGGAATGCCGCCCAGGTACGCTGCCGCTTCAGTTCGCGAAATTTCCCGGGTGCTAGATTGTCGCGAAGAAACGCTTCCTCATCGCGGTCGACCAGGTTTCTGAAGGCCCCGATGTCAAGCGAGCGGAATGCTTGCACTGCCTTTTCTACATTGCCTGGGCTGGTGCGGCTGCGGATGGCCGAATACAGCAGGACGGCCAGCGCGCTGACGCCGACAGCGACAAGCAACCAAGCGACGATCAATCCCGGAGCCAGTGTTGCAACTCCCTGTTCCATGTCTCCACCTCCTCATCAGGAACAACCGCGAGGGGCGCGGGTTCAAGTTCGGGCGCCAGCAAATACCCCATCCAGATCGAAACGCAAACGAGGTAAGTGCCGGTTCTCAGCAGATTCAGATATAGCACCCAAACATCAGCACTGAATTGGGTGCGAACCGCGTAAACAGCAAGATCAACGCTCGTGAGGGCACCTAACCCCAAGGTGATTCCGAAAGCATGACGGCGCCAGGACAGACCCAGGAAGCGGGAAAAGAGCAACAAGGAAAGGAGCAAGCCACATTGAACCATAGCTGCTCCCCGATTGACGACAGTTACGCCGGCAATCCACCTCACGCCATTGTCCCCGGGTGCATAGGCAGCAAGCACAACGCCCATAACAAGCAGCAACACCGTCACGCCTTGCAACGATCGCCTGACAGATACCCTCACAAATCGGGATTCACGGAACAAGGCTCTAGAAACCTCGTCAATTACTCCAAACCTCAGAACTACGCTAAGTATCTGGGTTGGGTAGTAAGCATAAGCATATCCCTTTGCAGCGCCCAGGGAATACAGCGCAGAAAGCAGAACGAACGTAACAAGCTCGTAAAGCACATAGGCGAAAAAGCATGGAAACTCGCGATACAAGCGGCGCTTCCAAAGAATAATCACGAGAGGGCCGAGAAGCACATGCGGCGCTGCAAACAGAAAAACCGTAAGTGCCTTGTGCCAAGTCACGGAGAGCATTGCAGAGCACTATAGCCCTGACACGGCTCTTTTTCAACTGAGAAACCCTCCCCCTAATAAGGTGGCGGTACTCTTCTTAGTTAGACGGCGGCAACTGGCAACCCTGGGCGTTACAAACGGGCTCGGGCATGCCATCAGCCAGACTTGGAAGAGCCACGGTGGTCAGGAACATCGCCAATGCAGCCAAAGCCAGCATAAATCGTTTCACGGTAATTCTCCTTTGCGAAAGAATTCGCACCGTGATAGATTGCTGGCGGCGAAGTGTTTTTTTGCATTTAGTTCATTTTTGATGTCATTTCGGAATTCGTAAACGGAATGAGACTGAAATCCGCTCTCGAGGACTTTGAAAAAAATACTCTAGGTGCTGTCCCTGGAGTGCTCAGCCGATTTGCCTACGTGGGCAGGTTGCATGACGGCAAGGGGACGTACCAGCACTGGGGTATGGTGAAAGTGTATGGCGGCGATGCCGCACAAGGCGCCATACGTGCATCTCACCGGGTACTACTCTCCGAGGTATTGAAGAGACCTCTGGCTGTGCTGCTGGAAGACGTGAAGGCGACATGCTCGAACGAGCATCTAACGGAACAGGAGTTCCTGGCTTTGCTGAGGCATAGTCCACCCCAGCCTTTGTCTCCAGCTGCTCAGGCGCATCTCAAGTCAGTGCTGAGCGCACTTTTGGCGTTAGTTGAAAGTCGGGATGCTGCCAATCTCCGAGGTGCATCGCAACTCCGACAACCTGCCCAAGCACCTCCGCCTCCTGCGGGTATTTAAGAACTCGCACTGAAACCGGAGACAGGGGATGAGGTTGCAAGACGATGGAGTCCCGCTTGATCGAGCACCAGCAACAGGTGTATCCGTCGCGCATTTCCACAAAGTAGATTGGACGCTCGAACTCGGAGCGCCATACACCTTCGCCAACCTTGTCCTTAGTTGCGTCCACTTGCACGAAACTGCCCGGTGGAAGAAGGGGATACATGGTGAAGTCTTCCGATCCAATATATCCATAGGTGTACCGGTCATCGGCAAATTGCTCCAGATAGGCCATGGGTACATTGCCCCACTGCTCGATGGCGCGTCTTAAGTCGGTTGTTTTCTCGAGGGTGAATCCGGGATCGAGTCTGGTTGGGATCCGCACCTGTGTGACGTTACTTGAAGCTTCGGTCACGTGAGACTTTTGCGGATGGCCAAAGCCAATGTCCGCTGAGATGGCATCAAGCTCGAGGCCGTAGAAAGATAGCAGCTCGCGATACTCTCGCCGATAAATAGCGGCAAACGAATACAGTCGAAATATACTCGGGATAATGCCTTTGGTTTCGATGTCGGACAAGCGACTGGGGGGAATGGCGAATTCGTCGCTCTCAAATCTCTGCGCGATCTGATTACTGGCCAGTTCCACGTCCCGCATACGATACCCGAGGGTTTCTCTCAGCGCCCGAAGCCTCTGCCCGCCATTAAGTTGCACGACCGACGACCTCTGCAGAATATTCTACCATCGGTTTCGAGGGCGTAATGAACCCGCCCTTCCCGCCGCATTTCCTGATTTTGGAACGGAAAGACCCGCGCCGTTACTGTGCAGTTTCGTCAGTACGAACTTGGACTTGCGCCACCAGTCGCACCCGACCGGGAGGTCCTCGCAGTCGTTTGTTCGGTTTTCGTAACAAGACAATTGGGGCCTTGCCTACGACCCCGGCGATGAGATAACAATTAACTTTCCTGGAGCGTACTATCCAGGAAAACGGTGTTGCAGAACCCTGAAAGAACTCTACAACCGGGGAGAACGCGATTGGCTCCCAGTGAGGAACCGACGCCTGCGAACACCGCGAAGTTGCGATATCACTTCGCAGCCTGGCAAGCTGTGACGATCCCCCGGTTCCTGCTCAAGACCGGCTACCCGACGTATTGCGCGCAACAGTTTGGAGAGGTGTGTATGCCAGAAAGCGGAGCCGCATTCAAGGAAAGTGCTTCGGCGGCAACCAAACGGTATCGACTGCTGCTCGAGATCACCGACCTGGTCGCGCGAGCTCAAAACCTGTCCGACGCATTCAAAGAATTTGCTCCTCCCGTACTGGCGCTGACGGGAGGGGAGCTGCTGAACCTTTCCCTGCCCGACCCGCGTCGAGACTGCATGCAGACTCATTACTGGAAGGAGAACAAGGAAAGTGGCGAGTTTGCCCCCTTTCCCATTGATGGATCGCCGGGCGGATGGGTATGGAAACATCAGGAACCGGTAGCCATTCCCGATGTCGCGCTGGACGATCGCTTTCCCAGTTGTGTGCCGGCGCTGCTCAATCACGGTGTCCGCTCCTACATCGCCCTGCCTATGAGCACGCCTTCCGGCCGTTTTGGAGCTCTGGGCCTGGGCAAGAAAGATCCTGAGATCCCGAGCGACGAAGATGTCGAATTCCTCTCTCGAGTCGCGACGATGGGAGCGCTGGTGTTGGAGAAGGATCGAGCCTACAGCGCCTTTGAGGAACAGAAGAGCCTCGTCGCCATCAGCCGTGAGCTGAGTTCCACGCTGGAGCTGGAGAAACTGTTACCCGCCATTCTTTCCAGCGTTCGGAACATCGCACGCTACGACCGGGCCATCTTGTGCCTGCTGGACGACGACGGCAAGAACACATATCTGTATGGAGAAGCTCTGGAGTGGGAGCCTTTTGTCAATCACGGAAGGACGATTCCGCTCGAACAATCGCTGTCGGCGCGAGCGGTTCAGACGCGAGACGTTGCCTTCCTTACTGCCGGCGATCTGCTTGAGATGAACGATCCTCTAGCGAAAGCTATGTGCGTGGACGGGGTGAGGTCGGTTTGCAGTGCGCCCCTCATCGCGGGCAATCGGGTCTGGGGAACGTTGAATCCGAGTAGCGTGATGGAGCATGCTTTCGGCCCGTTAGAGGCCGAATATCTGCAACAAGTAGCTAACCAGATTGCGGTTGCGCTGCAGAATGCCCATGCCTATCGTGAGATTGAAAGTCTCAAGGAGCGCCTGGCCCAGGAAAAGCGCTATTTGGAGTACGAAATCCGCAGCGCGAACCGGTCCGACGATATCGTCGGCAACAGCCCGGTCTTGAAGCGTGTGCTGGACTACGCGGCCATCGTGGCCGACACCGATTCCACCGTCCTCATTACCGGCGAAACTGGGACCGGCAAAGAACTCGTCGCCCGCGTGATTCACAGTATGAGCCGGCGTAGCGACCGCAACTTCATCAAGGTGAATTGCGCCGCCATTCCCACCGGACTGCTGGAAAGTGAGTTGTTCGGCCACGAGAAGGGAGCGTTTACCGGAGCCGTAAGCCAAAAGCTCGGCCGATTGGAATTAGCGGACAAAGGCACTTTGCTGCTGGACGAGGTCGGAGATATTCCTTTGGAGTTGCAGCCCAAGTTGCTGCGCGTTCTGCAGGACCAGGAGTTCGAGCGCCTGGGCGGAACGAAGACGATCCATGTAGACGTGCGGCTGATTGCCGCCACCAATCGCGATCTGGTGCGTGCGGTCGAGGAAAAAGAGTTTCGCGGGGACTTGTTCTACCGCTTGCACGTGTTTCCCCTGCATCTGCCGGCGTTGCGCGACCGCCGCGAGGACATTCCCATGCTGGTTCGACATTTCGTCAAGAGAAGCGCATTCCGGCTGCACAAGGAGATCGACGTGATTCCCGAGGAGGCGCTGAACGCGATGATGAATTGGAGGTGGCCGGGAAACATCCGCGAGCTGGAGAATTTCATCGAGCGCTCAGTAATCTTGTCGGAAGGCAACCGCTTAACGCCGCCGCTGGGCGAATTGCGGGAGGAAACACGACAGGCTTCCGATTCCGACGATTCGCTGCGCGGCAAAGAGCGCGAGCACATCATCGAAATTCTGCGTCAGACACGCGGAGCGCTGTCAGGTCCGGCGGGCGCGGCGGCCCGGCTGGGACTCAAGCGTACGACCTTGCAATACAAGATGCAGCGGTTGGGAATCTCCCGCACCGATTATTTGCATTAGGAGATTGTCGGCCAAGGCCAACTTTAGCCACTCACTGCGGCGCAGAAAGTTGCAATGTGTTTTTTGCAGTGAGAAGTGGATTGGCGAATGTTTCTCGTTTGTGAGTTGGAAGCCAACCCGGATTGGATTCAAAGCCTGCCCCCTCGGCGATGTGCTTGTGTCCAACTGGGAACAAGGAGTCCGTAGCTTGCGGCGTTTGCGCGAGGCTCCGGCTTTCCGACTCAATCCTCCGCGTCGTTACAGGGAAGTGCGACGCGGAGGTTTTTTTGTTTGTTGAGTACAGGTCGCGATGATCTGGCTTGGAGACTTCGAGAGTGACATCTGCCCAAATGTCGGCGGTGCGGCCAGCTTTTCGGCGTCTCATTTCGAGCCCAGCTCATTAAAACCATTCTAGGAAGTGAAGTTACAGTCACTTAGTCGATGTCGAATATGTGGCAACCCGCGTGCATTGTTGGTCCATGTGGCGCGCTCCCGCTCCCCCGGCGCCAGCCAGAGTTATCGAGGAGGAGTGTGTCATGGGTGTGCCCCGGCGTTTCATAATTCCGAATGACTGTCTAAGTTGCGCCCTGAGGCAGACTTGTGACTTCTGCAATTTGCCGCAGCCTCTGATGACTAAGTTCAACTCCATGGGACACTTGACCCTGTATCCGGCCAATGCCACTTTGATGACGGAAGGCCAAGTTCCGAGGGGCGTTTACATAATGTGTTCCGGCCGTTCGAAGCTGTCAGTTGTTGCTCGCGATGGTAAGACGATCATCCTGAAAATTGCCGGGAACCGGCAGGTATTGGGGCTGAGCGCGGTCATCTCCGGGGGACCCTCTCCGGTAACTGTCACCACCATCGAGCTTTGCCAGATCAAATTTGTGGAACGCGACAGCTTTCTGCGCCTGATCGAAAGCGACAGCCGTGCCGCGCTCGCTTGCGGTGTCATGCTTGCCCACGAGGTCACGACTTCGTTCGACGATGTGCATGATCTGTTGCTCGCCCGCAGTTCGACGGAGAAGCTCGCCCGCCTGCTGCTTTCCTGGGTGTCGGACGAGCCGCGCAATCGGGATCTCCGCGTCGCGACGGAATTTACACATGAGGAAATTTCCCAGATGATCGGGTCGTCGCGAGAAACGGTAACCCGCTTATTGAGCGATATGAAACGCAAGGACCTGATTCGGCTTGAGGGTGCGACGCTGGTGATTCCCAACCGGATCGCGTTGCAAGCGATTGCGCCTTGAGAGGATCCCTCCCCTGGGCGGACGATGCAGTCTTTGCGTCCGCCCATTTTTTCGTTCCAACCCGACCACGGGGGTTATTTGTAATTTGTAATCGGGAATTTGAACTCCAAGGCCGGCGTTCAGAGCAGTTCTGAATTGCAAATTACAAATTGCCAACTACCAATTCTGTTACAGGTTGAACAGTTCCCGCAGGCGGCGGGTCTGTGCGCGGCTCACCGGAACCTCGGTTTGTTTCTTGTCATCCATGCGCAACTGGTAGGAACTCTTGAACCAGGGCACGACTTCGCGGATGTGATTGATGTTGACCAGAAACGACCGATGCGCCCGCCAGAACAAGTTGGGATCGAGATTTTCAAAAAGTTCTTCCAGCGTCCGGCAGTTCGACTGGCCTTCCAGACCCGCGTGGCCGCTGGTGGCTACCGTGATCACGCCATCTTCGATGGTCGCGTAGCAGATGTCTTTGGGATCGGTCAGGAATAACCTGCCCGCTGCTTTGATCAGAATCTTCGCGGTTTTTGCGGTCTGGGGCTTCTGCGATTCCAGCATCCGCACCAGCGTTTCGAATTTTTCTTCCGGTCCCGCGCCCGCTTCAATTTTTAACCGTGCGCGCTCAATGGACTGAGCCACTCGCTTTTTATCGAAGGGCTTCAGTATGTAGTCCACCGCATTCACCTCGAACGCCTTTACGGCGTATTGATCGAAGGCGGTCGCGAAGACAATCTTGGGCAGTGGAACCTTGCGGTCGAGCAGCTTCTTGATGACGCCGAAACCGTCCAGTCCCGGCATTTGCACGTCGAGGAAAACGAGGTCAGGATTATGTTCCTTGATCAGGCTGACCGCTTCGAGCCCGTTCTTTCCTTGCGCGACTAAGTTGACGTCGCCGGCATTCTTGAGCAGATAGGCAAGTTCGTCGCGCGCCAGTTGTTCGTCGTCGACGATGATCGCGGAGAGGGGCACGAGATTCCGAGCCGAACTGGTAAACCCGGTACTTGCGGTGGCAATCGTCATATCCTTAATAGTGAGTATAGCTACTGCGGCGGCCCCGCCGCCACTCTCATTCGGTAGTGGTGCAGTTTGAAAGTTGCCGTCCCTCGGCGGCTAAAAAGCCGCAATCAGAACAAGGCCGTTGATCGCAGCGCTGAAGCGCTGCGCCACCCAAAAACAAAATCAAATGCAAGAGCCTAGCTGGATGCTTCCGTGGAATCCCACCCTTGCGCGAAAGACGCGCAAGGATGGGCACCTACCGGCCAACGAGCTTTGCCTGCGTCCCTCTTCGCCCTCCGTGGTGAAGAAGTTTCGCACTGCCACAAGGTAAACTAATCGCCGTGAACATTCTTTACGGAATCAATACAGTCACAGAAGCGCTGAAGGCGCGTGCGCGTAATTTCGAGTGGGTGGGAGTCGCCAAGGAGCGGAAAGACATTCGCCTGAGGCGAGTGATTGAAGAATGCCGCAAGATCGGCGTTCCAGTGCGCGTCTTGTCGCGCGAGGAACTCGACGAAATTGCCGGCAACGCCGCGCATCAGGGGCTGGTAGCTGCGACTTCGGCGAAACAATACAGCGATCTCGACGATATCGTCGCATCGCGGCGTGGCGAGCGCTCGCTGATCGTCGTGCTCGACGGCATCGAAGATCCACATAATCTCGGAGCGATCCTTCGTACCGCGGACGCGGCGGGAGCGGATGGCGTGGTGATTCCAGAGCGCCGGTCTGCGGCCGTTACGGCCGCGGTGGCGAAGGTTTCCGCGGGAGCGAGCGAGCACCTTCCGGTGGCGAAGGTCACGAACATATCGCGCGCACTCGAGGAGTTGAAGGAAAAAGACCTGTGGGTCGTGGGATTAGACGAGCGCGGCGAGCAGACGTACGACGCGGTCGATTACAAGATGCACTGCGCCATTGTGCTCGGAGCCGAAGGCAAAGGACTGCACGATCTGGTGCGCAAGCACTGCGATTTCCTGGTATCGATTCCGATGCTGGGCAAGGTGCCATCGCTGAACGTATCGGTCGCGGCGGGTGTGGTTTTGTATGAGGTTGTGCGGCAAAGGCGGTTGGGCGCATCGAAATAATAATGATCATGAGATTCCTCTATGTTCTCTGCCTCTTCTGTGGTGCAAGCTTTTTCGCTGCTGCGCTCGACCGGGAAGCCTTCACGGTCGCAAAATACGATCTGGAGATTCGGCTGGAGCCACAGCAGCAAAGGCTGGGCGCGCGCGGCAAAATCACGCTGCGTAACGATTCCGGTCAGTCGCAGAAGGTCGTGTCGCTGCAGATTTCTTCTTCTCTCAACTGGCGTGCTATCCGCGTGGACGGTAAGGCCGTTCAATTTGTTTCGCAACCTTATACTTCGGACATCGATCACACGGGCGCGCTTTCCGAAGCGATCGTTACGCTGCCGGTTGAAATCAAGCCGAAAGATTCCGTCGAACTCGAAATTGGCTACGAAGGCGTGATTCCACTGGATACGACCCGGCTGACGCGCGTCGGAGTACCGGAGGAGATCGCCAAGCATTCGAGTTGGGACCAGATCAGTCCATCGTTCACGGTAGTGCGCGGCGCGGGATATGTGGCGTGGTATCCGATTACGACGGAGTCGGCGGACTTCTCGGAGGGGAACAGTCTGTTCGAAGTGACGGATCGGTGGAAGAAGAGGGAACAGGATGCGAGCATGAAGCTCTCGCTGAATACCGATGCCGGAACCGATGACCGGACCCTGCTGCTCCTGTGCAATGGCAGTGGCCATAATATGGATACTCGCGAGGGCAGTACGCACGATCACTACGCACGCTGTGGATACGAACGTTTTGGTTTGACGACGCCGACCTTCGCGATGGCCAATTATCAAGACCAGTCAAAGCCTCCTTTTTATTTGTTTAGTTTCCCCGGGCATGAGGTCGGCGCGGCCACATATTCCAACGCGCTGGAACCCGCGACGAAGTTTGTGAGCGAATGGTTTGGTCCGCCGGGCGCGCCGGTTACTATCGCCGATTTTGCCGATCCGAATTCTGCTCCGTTTGAGAGCGGTACGATGTTGCTGGCTTCGATGGCCGCCGAGGATTCGAAGCTTGCGGGAATCAATTTGGTCCACGAACTGGTGCATTCCGCGTTGCCATCTCCAAGGCCTTGGATATATGAAGGATTGGCTCACTTTGGCGAGGCCATGTATCGCCAGCAGCAAGGCGGACGTCAGGCAGCGCTCGACTTTCTTGGTCTGCATCGAGCGGCGTTTCTTGATTCGGAGAAAGACGTGTCGGCGGCGCTGCAGAAGAACGCCGGAGAGAAAAGCGTGGGCCAGCCACTGGTCGCCACGTTTGATGAAACTTACTATCGGAGCAAGGCGGCGTACGTATGGTGGATGTTGCGCGACATGGTTGGCGACGATGTGCTGAAGCAGGCTATTCGCAAGTATCGGGCCGCGAACGATGACGATAAGAATCCCAAGTATGTGGAGCAGTTGATCGAGGCCGCCGCCAAGCGCGACCTGGGATGGTTCTTCGATGATTGGGTGTATCAGGATCGTGGCCTGCCGGATTTCCGCGTGCAGTCGGTGCATCCGTGGAAAACAGAGAAGGATGTGCAGATCATAACCGTAACCCTTGAAAACCTCGGCAATGCGGGGGCGGAAGTCGCGTTCACGATCATTTGTGAAGGCGGCGAGGTCACAAAACGGATTGAGGTGCGCGCCAAAAGCACAGCTACCACGCGGGTTGAATTACCGGGCACGGCGAGCGAGATCGTGGTCAACGACGGCAGTGTTCCGGAAAGCGACCTGACGAATAATGTGTTCAAGATCAGCGCGCAACAGAAGTGAGCCGGAATTGCAGAAGTCAGAAGACAAATTGCAGAAGTAAGATCGAACTTCGTCGGTTCACTTTTGCAATCTGTCTTCTTACTTCTGCAATTATGGAGGAGACCGTTTGCCCTACATCCAATTTCTTGGCGCCGCCGGAACCGTGACTGGATCGAAGCACCTGATCAACACGACGTACGATTCGAGCGGCAAACAAGGATTTCAGGTTCTGATCGACTGCGGACTTTTTCAGGGACAGAAAGAATGGCGCGAGCGCAACTGGCATGACACTCCGGTTCCGGCGCGTGAAATTAACGCGGTTGTTCTTACGCACGCGCATCTCGATCACTGTGGATGGATTCCGCGTCTGGTGAAGGAGGGCTTCCACGGTCCTATCTACGCCACGCAGCCGACCATCGATCTGTGCTCCGTCGTATTGCCGGATTCCGGACACCTGCAGGAAGAAGATGCGGCGTTCTACAACAAGAGGAAAGCGTCGAAGCATTATCCCGCGCTGCCGCTGTACACGCTCGAAGAAGCGCAGGATTGCCTGCGGTTTTTCAAGCCCGTCGTCGTCGGGCAGACCACGCAATTGAGCCCCGAACTGGCGTTCCGCTTCGTGCCGGCCGCGCATATTCTCGGTTCCTGCATGGCAGAAGTTACGCTGCAAACGAACGGGCGCAGCCGCCGGTTGCTCTTCACCGGCGACGTTGGGCGCGTGCGCGACAGCCTGATTGCGCCTGGCAAGGTTGTGCACTCCGGACCGCAGGAAGGTGAGACCGCCGATGTGCTGGTGATGGAATCGACATACGGCAATCGGCAGCATCCAGACACGGATCCCCGGCCGGAACTCGCCCGCCTGATTCGCGAGACCGCGGAGCGCGGCGGGAGTGTGATCGTTCCGGCGTTCGCCGTGGAACGGACGCAGAAGTTTCTTTTCATCCTGAAAACGCTCATGGAGACGGGACAGGCTCCGCGACTCCCGGTTTATTGCGACAGCCCGATGGCGATCAGGGCAGTCGAAGTTTTCCTGAAGCACTCGGAGGAGTACACGCCGCGCGCCTCCGATTTGATCAAGAAATACGGTTCGCCCGTCGAGTGGCCGGGCTTCACATTCGCACTAACCGCCGAGCAATCGAAGAAAATTAACGAAAGTCATTATCCGTCGATCATCGTTTCGTCGAGCGGGATGGTTACCGGCGGCCGGATTTTGCATCACATGGCGCAGCGGCTGCCCGATCCGAAGAACCTGGTGATTTTTATCGGCTTCCAGGCGCCGGGCACGCGCGGCGCCATTATCAAGAGCGGAGCGCCCGAAGTGAAGATCTTCGGAGACTTTGTGCCGATTCGTGCGCAGGTCGCGGCTCTGGAACAGTTCAGCGACCATGCCGATCCGCCGGAGATGTTGGAGTGGCTGCGGACGTTCAAGAACCAACCGTCCACGACTTATCTGGTTCACGGTGAGCCCGCCGCCTCGGCGCAACTTCGCGACCGGATGAAGAAAGAGCTGGGATGGAATGTGCAGGTGGCGGAGTATATGGAAAAGGTTGAGGTGAAGTGAAGTGAATGGTATGACGGAAGCGGAGATTAAGAAACATATGGATGCAGCGGAGAAGAGCCCGAAAGAGATTGCGGCGGCCGTCTCCGGCCTGTCGGAGAAAGTTCTGCGCTACAAGCCTTCTCCCGAAAAGTGGTGCGTGCTGGAGATTCTCGCCCACCTGGCGGATGGCGAGATCATCTACGGATATCGCCTGCCGCAGATGCTGGCGGATGCGAAACCTGTAATCGCGCCACTGGATCAGGACGCATGGGCCCGCAATCTGAACTACCTGAATTCGCCTCCCTCAGAACTGCTCGCGTTCTACGGATTGGCACGCCATCACAACCTGCAGCTGCTGCGGAGCCTGCAGGCCTCGGATTTTTCCAAGTCGGCGTTTCATCCGGAAATGCAGCGCGACGTAACCGTTGCCGACCTTGTCGAGAGAATGGGCGGGCACGGAGCTGCACACCTGCAGCAGATTGAAAAATTGAAAGCGGCGGCGACTAAGAAGTAGCTTGCGACGACGGCACTATGCTGGGCGCGTTGCGTGCTCTGCGGTGAAAGCAACGAGGGCTTGCAGCTTTGCCAGCGGGGTGCCCGAGTCAATCGCCGCCGCCGCCAGCGGAACTGCCTCGCGCAAGTGGTCGGCCCGCCCGGCGGCGACGAGCGCGGCAGCGGCGTTGAGCAGCACCACGTCACGGCGGGCGGATTTCTTTCCGCTCAACACCTCGCGAATCAGCGCGGCGTTGCCAGCGGCGTCTCCGCCGGAAATGTCTTCGAGCGTAGCGCGCTGCAGGCCGAATTCTTCGGGCGTGACTTCGTAGCTGTGAACTTGTCCCTCGCGTGCTTCGGCGATACGTGTGGGACCAGTGATTGTGATTTCGTCCAGACCATCACATCCGTGGACTACCAGCGCGCGACGCAAACCCAACATGCTGAGCGCTTCCGCAAGTTTTTCGACAAGGTCCGCGGAATAGACGCCGACGACCTGGCAAGTGGCGCGGGCGGGATTCGTTAGCGGACCGAGCAGATTGAAAACCGTCCGCAGACGCAGCTCGCGGCGGGCAGTCTGAACATGCTTCATCGCCGAATGCATGGCGGGAGCGAAGAGAAACGCGATTCCAACCTGTTCGAGGCAAGCCGCAATCTGGGCAGTGGGCAGGTTGATGTTCACGCCCAACGCTTCCATCACGTCGGCGGAGCCGCACTTCGAGGTCACGCTACGATTGCCATGCTTGGCGACGCGCACGCCAGCTCCGGCAACCACGAACGCCGTAGCCGTTGAAATGTTGAATGTGCCGCTGGTATCGCCGCCGGTGCCGCAGGTGTCAATGAGTGAATCGCGGAGCGCGTCGCGGCCAGTGCCGCTGGCGTCGAGAACGGAGTTGGCATGGAGTTCGAGCGGAACCGCCGCGGCACGAATAGCTTCGGCAAATCCGACAATTTCTTCGACCGTCTCGCCCTTCATGTGCAAGGCCACCAGCAGCGCGGCAATCTGCGCGTCGGAGCATTGGCCGGTGAGAACTTCGGTCATGACCGTGTGCGCTTCTTCGCGAGAGAGCGACTGACGGTGATTGGCGATGCGATGGAGGGCGTCGAGGATCACAGCATCCAAGCTACAGCAGAGGCTAGATGGCTTTCAAACCCAATCACAGAAAAACCCCCGTACGGGCCAAAGCCCGAGCCGGGGGTCGTGGTTGAATTTGCTCGAGTAGAACTATTTGTGCGCCACGTGCCTCGGAGAAGCCCTTCTCAGCACAGCCAGCAATCCCTGCGACGCGGCCGGCGCCGGCACTTTTCCCAAGCGCACGATTTCCTTGGCGCTCAGTTCCTTCCCGTAGAGCGCCTTGTTGGCGCCGTCGTCGGAGCGCAAGGTCGAGCCTTCCAGCGACACGCCGCCAAATATTCCCTTCGATCTGGAGTAGGACAGAATCTCCGCCTTCAAGACAACATCAGTGGCAGCAGCAGCGTCGCGCCCCACGGGCCCGGCGGCGATCGCGGCATCGGCTCCTAGCTTAACCTTGCTTGACATCACCGAATTCGCGCCCGCGTCGTTCATGATCAGCAGCACGAAGTCGGTTGCCTCGCCGCCAATTTGGAAACCGACGCTGCCCGCTTCCAGCGCAAACATGGCTGGCGCGCTCCACGAGCCCGTAAAATCGCGTCCCTTGCGGCACGTGATCAGCCCCCGCCCGTAGCTGCCGCCCACAATAAACGCTGCCTTCTTGACCGACGGGAAAATCACCAGGCAATACGACTTGTTGAGCAGATCTTTTGGAATTCCATCGGGCATGCCGAGGATTTCCTTCATGACGGTTTCGGATTGCTTGATGCGGACATCCACCTTTTCTTCCTTGTCTTCGGCCACAAGCGGCAAAACGCAGGCCAACATGAGGACTACCAGCAAAACCTTGCTCTTCATAAAACGCTCCTTTCAACGTTGGATTGAGAGATATCGATTCGATAGATCGACCAACAGATCGATTCGACAGTTCGATGGTGCGACAATTCGATAGTGCTACCGTCGATTGACAGTCTACTTCTTTTCCCCTGGTGGCGGCGTCAAATCCTGTGGGAAGCTTTTTAGCACAACCTCGCGCGAGTGAGAAGAAGTTTTCTTCATTTCGTCGGTTGTGTTCTCAACCAGAGTCCCGCGGAGCACGTAATATGCTTCATCGGTCCTGCTCTTACCCTCGCCGCGCTCGACGGTCCCCCGAAATTCGAACGACACACCACGCACGGCCTCGCTGGTAAATTCAAGTTGATTGCCATCCAGCTTACCCGACTTCAAAAAGTGATCGAGGAAGCCGTCGCCTTCCGCGTCGGCGTATCGCGAAACAAAACCGATTACATGTCCATGGTCTTCGACGGTGAGCTGCACAAACTCGCCGTCGCGTAAGAAGGTGTACATGCCCGAGTAATCCGCTGCGGGTGTGGCCGGATTTTGCCGATCTCGATTTTGATCTTGCTGATTCGGTTTTTGCGGACTCAGTTCCGCCTGTGCGCCAGTCGGCATGCAAGCAAGAAGAACGAGAACGAAAACCGCAGATTGCAGGGCGTGTAAGCGGGAGGTACGGATCGGCATGCTCACCTCGAACAGTCAGTATAGCGGTTATGAACGGGCACACTGGCCATGCGCATGCGCTGGTTGTGGTGCAGTTTGAAAGTGGCAGTCCCTCAGCGGCTAAAGAGGCTGCGGAAAGTGGTCGAGGGTGCACGAAGCACACCTCAGGCGCTAAAGCACAAACCTATTTTCAGCGACTTAGCGGCACGACCAAGGTCGTGCCCTTCCCGTTCTTGCTTGAGGACGGTTCAAGGGTGGTGCCATACGGGGCAAGCCCCGTCTCTACAGGAGTACGGTGCGGCTGGCCGCATCCTTTCAAAACCAATTCAAACCGACCCGCTGGCCATGCGCTTTGTCCGTCCAGCAGGCCCTTGGGGTCAGCTATAATCTTCGAATGGAGTAGCCGTCCGTGGCGGACCAGCCAAAACGCCGCGGATCCCGCCTTCCTCGGGGGCGCCATCGTGGGAGTTGGCTAGGAGTTCGAGGGAGCGAGATGGAATCCATGGAGAAAAAACTGTTGAGACGTTTGGTGGAACGGGCTCCAGAGGGCATGGAATTCGGAAACGAAGTTCAGACCGCGCTGGGTCCGGCATCCGGTTCCTCCGGCTTGCCCGGCGAGATCGAATTCGATCTGTGGCGGGATGTGTTTGTCCAGCAGAAGATGCCGTGGTCCAGGTTCGCGCAATCCGTTTTATTGCACACGGCCGCAGTTGTCCTGATATGGATGACTTCCCTGGCGTGGATTCGACAGCAGAAAATTCTGGAGCGCAGCACGTTTGACCGGTCGTCGCTGGTTACTTACACGCCGGAAGAATATCTGCCGCCACTCGACACGGGCGCAGCGGAGCCGGTGCAAGAGCAAAAGGGAGATCCGGTCTACGCGAAGCAGCCGATCCTTTCGGTTCCGCGGGAAGCGGACAACCGCTCGCAAACCATCGTTGTGCCACCCGATCTCAAACTCGATCACGACGTTCCTCTGCCCAACATTGTTGCGACGGGAGCCATCCTTCCAGTGGTTCCGCTGGACGCGACGCGAGCTACGTTGAAGCCTGTTGCCGCGCCAGAGATGCAGGTGGTGGCGCCCACGCCAGACGTGGAGTTTGCGCCGGACCGAGTGACTCGAGCGGCGATGAAGTCGGATGTGATTGCGCCGCCTCCGGACGTGACGCCTCATCGTACGCGCGGATTGGCCGGGCCCGAGACAGCGGTAGTGGAACCGCCTCCGGAGTTGACGCCATCGACGAAGGGACGCCTCGGTCCCATAAATATTGGCCCGGGTGAAGCAGTGGCTCCGGCTCCGCAGCTTACCCTGGCGGAACAGCATACGCTGTCGGCGCGCGGCCGCGGACATTTGCCAGGCGGTAGCGTGCAGCCCGTAGGCCCTCCTCCAAGCGTAACTGCGGCAGGCAGTTCGAGCGCGGGTGGACGGCTGATCGCGTTGGGGATTCATCCGGTTGTGCCCAACGGACCGGTGGCAGTTCCCGCGGGCAATCGCCGGGGAACCTTCGCCGCGACTCCGGAGGGAAAGCTGAGCGCTTCGGGAACGCCGGATTTGGCGGGCTCGAAATCGGATGTGAAAGGCGCGGGTAGTCGCAGCGCGCGCGGCAATGGTTCGCTACCGGCTGGCTTGCATGTGGGCGCGGTGAACGACGGCGCGAGACTTGGTGCCAACGCCGACGGAGGTGACCCTCACGAGATGGCTAGCCTTTCGTCATCTGGCGCGGCCCCGGGGGCGCGCGTTGCGTCAGCGGTTCCCGAAGAAAAGATCACCGAGGTGGATCGCAAGGTTTTTGGTGGCAAGCGCGTTTATGGCAGGACGCTCAATATGCCGAATCTGAATTCCTCGACTGGCAGTTGGGTCATCAAGTTTGCCGAACTGGACGGTGGGCACAAAGACGGGGAACTACTGGAACCGGTGGCGACAGAAAAATCGGACCCTGGCTATCCGCTGGAATTGATTCGCGCCAACGTGCACGGCATGGTCACACTCTATGCGGTCATTGATTCCAGTGGGAAGGTGGGCGACATCCGTGTGTTGTACAGCCCGGACGACCGTCTGGATGACTATGCGGCGAAGGCTCTGGCCCGCTGGAAGTTCGTGCCCGCGGAAAGAGGGGGGAAACCCGTGGCGCTGGAAGCGGTGGTGGAGATTCCCTTCCGGGTTCGGCGGAACTTCTGACGCCAGGACGGGCGAGGACGCCCGTCGCTCCATTACTTATTCTTAGTTTGGGCCGTTGCTGATTTTTCTCCCTGCAAGGCAGCATACACGGCAGGGTTGGCACAGACTTCGTAATAGCAGCGGTCGGTCCAGCGCAGGATGGATAGATCGCGGACATCGACCTGGGCGATGCGGTTCTTGCGGATCACGATCTTGCGAAATACTCCATTGGCGATGGGAACGGTGCCGACGAAGAACTCGCGCTGCTCGTCGATCCATGGGCCCGTAAAGCCAAGTTCGGCAGCCCCGTTCCGATTTGCTAGCCAGGGAGACAGCGAGATTTCCTGCTGCAGTTTGCGGAAGGCTGCTTCACTCAGACAGATCCCGCCTACGTTGTAGTTGAGGATCATTTCTTCCGTTCCCGCTTCGGCGCTGTTATTGTTATTGTTATTGTCGTTATTCTTGCCTTTGCCTCCGATCTGCACCGAATACACCTGAAAGACCCCGGCATCGGGTGCGATTTTCTTGCGGACACGTTTACTGCAGGAGGAAAGGCGGTCGCTGGCATTGATGGCATCGGAAATCATGATGCGGTGCTCGCCATCCATGAGGTAGAGCGGAGGGGAATCCTGGTAGGCGATGCCCAAGCCGACTTCCATCTGGGGCAGACCGGAGCGCTCGAGGAGTTCGTTGTAGTCGCGCAGCAGGCTGACAATCTCCCATGCCAGCACACAGGTGCGGCCTACGCTGAGCATGGCTTCGCCTTCGCGTTCGAGCAGCGCCACGATGATGGCATCGCCTTCGAGGAAGACTTTGGTGGCGCCATACTTTGCGAGCAACTTGTTGACTGGATCGTAAAAATTCAGGCTGAAATAGGAAGCGGCGTTCATGCCGTTTTCCATGAGCGAGCGGGTGAGCCGTGAAGAGTCACGCACGTCGGCCTTCAGGATCACGTGGTGAACGACGCGATCCTCGGCGGGCTTCTGGTCCTCGGGAGGCAGGAACTCGTAAAGCATGCTGTTGAGCGCGGAAAGCTTGCGGACTTTCTCGTCGCTGACGAGATTGATGCTGTCAAAACCGGCGCTGACCGCTTCCAGACCGCGCAGATCGCGGTTGTAGCGAAAGAGGTCGTGCAGCAGGCGCGCAGCGAAGCGGCTGCGCTCCGAACCGCGGCAGGAGGCGACGCGTCCGATGGCGGCAAAAAGCCGGTCGGAATGAAGCCGGCTTTCGGCGATGATTTTTTCCACGCGCACCGCCTCTTCGCGGAAGATCAACGCGTTCTTGATCTGCTGCGGGTTTACGCGCGGCGCATACTCGGCGAGCAGCGGAACGGCCTCGTAAGAGGCAATGACGTGAGAAAGAACGCCGGCGCGCTGCAACATCCGGATCCAGACGTCAAGACGGTCGTTTCGATTGCGATCCTCCTGCGTCGAGTCTTCTCCATTGCCGGTGCCGACCAGCGTAGCGGCGTTTTCGGGAACATTGAGCGCCTGTTCCAGATGCGCATCGTCAATGGCTTCCCCGTATCCAAGTTCGCGCAGAAAGTTCAATGCGAACTGGCGCAGAAGGGGAAAGCGGTCGGGATCCTTGTCGAAGTTGCCGAACATGTAATAGTGCTCGGCGCAGAGATAATCGTCGCGCCCGTCCTCGGTAAGAATCAGCGGATTGAGGAAGAAGCGATAGTCGGTGGGCGCCTCGCCGGCTGACGATTCACCGAGTGGCGATTCCCCGAGCAACGACCGCCGAGTCCGCGCCAGCGTTTCTTTTTCAATTTCGCCCAGCAGGCGAAACACCTCTTGGCCGGCGCGGCGGAGAATAATCTTCTTGCGCACCTGGAATGAGGAAACGAGCTCCTGCGTCTGCAGCATTTTCGCTTGCCGGAAGCCCTCCAGCGACTTCGACTTCATGCGGCACTGTTCGAGGATCCGGGCAAACTGCGCTTGCAGTTCGGTGCGTATGAACTTGAGTACGGCCAGTCGGCCCAGCACATCGATCGATGGATTGCCTTCCGCCTTGGCGCGGTTGAGGATGGCGAGATGAATCGAGACCAGCAGAGTTTTCAGGTCGGCGGGTCCGGGCTTGCGCAGTTGGGTGGTGCTCTCGGCAGCGCGTATGAATTTGCTTTCGGCCGCGGCGGGAACGTCCATTTCGAGGAGCGACTCCACTTCGCCGAAGCGGCAGATATAGCGCGCGATATGAAAGCTTAAATCCGCAGCGATGCGGGGGCTGAGAAAAACATCGTAGCGGAGATTGTCGACACCCAGCTGCAAACCGCTGAAGGTGAGGGTGGGCCCGTAAAACAAAAGGTCGGGCCGACTGGGCGGTTCAGAATTGCGCAACCGGAAGATCGGGAGCTTGGGCATCGCCTCGTATCTCGTGCTGGAGCTGCTCGCAAATTGCTGAAAGCGGGATACTAAGCAGCAGGCTAGCACGTAGACCTTACGGTGCCAAAGTTACGCAAGTGTAAGGACAGAGACACCGGCGTGTTGGCTCTGCACGGCGCAGTCTTAAGAGGGTCGCCGCGCACTTTTTGTCCCGCGACCGCGGGGTCAGTTTTTGGAGCCTCAACCAGGGCGGGAATCGCGAACATCGTCTCCGGGGCGAAACAGCCTCCTCGGCGCAGTATGGTTGGCATCCGCTAAGCGGCGGTTCAGATCTTCCACGTCCGCTCTTACCCAGCCTACGCTGGAGATTTCGATCTGGCCATCCTGACCGATGAGGAACCATGACGGAACGTTGGTGAGGCCGTATGCATTGGAAGCCGCGTACGCCACGGGATCGTCGAGGAGCGCGGGAAAGGTTACGCCATACTCTTTCAAAAACGCGGCCGTGTTATTTTTGTCGTCCTGAGAAACGGCGACCATGGCAACGCTCTGGTTCCCGTAGGCTTTGTGCAAGCGTTCGAAAAACGGAAACGCATATTGGCAGACCGGGCAGGAAACCTTGAAGAACACGGCCAGCACTTGCCCGTGCTTTAACGCATCTTGCAGAGAGAATTTGCTGCCATCCAGAACAGGCAAAGAAAAGTCAGGGGCTTTGGCTCCCTCTCCCAATGCGGCCATATCTTGCCGACCTCCAAACAGGCGTTCGAGCCACTTCATCGCGGAAATGCCTCACTAGTTAGATGATACCGCCCGCCCTTAGAATCTTCCGCGTCAATCCGGTGATGGGAAGCTGGGGGAGGCGATCGATGGCGATCCACTTGCCGTTTGCGGTTTTGTGTGGAAGCGGGGCTGCGTCCCGTCCGCACGCAGGCTCGAAAACATGAACCGTGTAGTCGGTGACGGTGATGGAATGGCGAAACGTACGCCAGTGCGTCGTAGCCGGTACGGCGCGCGGCGGTTCGGACGATTGCGGCAGCTCCCACATACCGGGCATGAGCGAAGCTTTCTTGGGACGTTGCACGAGGCGAATCTGGCGGCGGCCATTGCCATTCGCTTTGCCATGAGCTCGGCCATTGCCGTCGCTCCTGCCTTTTCCATTGCGCCACTCCAGCGCACACCAGATTTGTTTCTTGTTTTGGCGAGAAGGCGGCTCGTTGCGCGGATGCTCTCCCTGCGTCGCACACCATTTGCGGACCGGGCACGCTGGGCAACGGGGCTCACGCGGCAGGCACACGGTGGCGCCTAGTTCCATCATGGCCTGATTGAAATCCCCGGGCCGGTTTTCAGCGAGAAGACCCTGGGCATGTTGCCAGGTTTGCGGCGTGGTCAGATTGATGCCAGTCGTTTTCTTTCTGATCAGTCTCTGCAGCACGCGCTCAACATTGCCATCGACCACGGCTACCGGTTCGGCAAAGGCAATGCTGGCGATGGCTGCGGCGGTGTAACGTCCGATGCCGGGCAGGGCGCGCAGGGATGCGGAATCTTGTGGGAAACGGCCGCCGTGCTGTTCGGCGATTTGCCGCGCGCACTGGTGCATCATCCGCGCTCGCCGGTAGTAGCCGAGCCCGCTCCAGGCGGCCAGCACGGCTTCTTCCGTAGCCGCGGCGAGCGCTTGCACATTTGGGAAGCGCTCGAGGAAAATCCGGTAGTGGTCGAGCACGGCGGCCACGCGCGTCTGCTGCAGCATGATTTCGCTGAGCCAGATTCGGTACGGGTCGCGAGTTTCCCGCCAGGGAAGGTCGCGGCAATGCTGGTCGTACCAACCGAGCAACGCGCGGCGGAAACGATCGAGATCCTTATCATCCTTGGCGGATATCGCGGACTTGACCCGGGACGGAGCCGTGGTGATTCGAGACGCGGCGAGCCGCGTCTCTACGGGGATTCGCCTTGCAATCATCATTAATTACTGGCTGACGCTGTGGGCTATGACTACCCATCCCTTTTTTTGCTGCTGCCACACGGTCATCATGTGCTGCGGCGCTGACGGAAGCGGTTGCGAGCCCGCGCTTCCATTGGAATTGCCATTCAGAGTGATCGTGTAGGTCACGACGATGGTGGATCCGTTCAACTCGGTTTTCAAATCGCCGAGCGCGTAGTCTTTTAACTGCCAGCTGCGATACTGCTCCAGCGCGGCGGAGCGATCGAGCGTTCCATTGGGAGTTATGCCCGCGTAATTCGAAGCTAGAGCTCGCTCCACTTCGACCCAGTTCGCCGCTTGTATTTCTTTCCAGAAGACACGCTCTAAACCCTCACCTCCGGTTGCTTCCGACAAGGCGCGCGCCGGATGATCGCCATAAAAAGTGCAGGCTGGCGTTAACAGCAAGGCGAAAGCCAGCATCAAAATCAGAGAACCGGGCGGAGATTCGACGGTGAGCCTTGGGTGCATGGCGTGATTGTATCGTGACTCGGCTTGTGTGGGGACCCTCCCACCCGAGCCTCCCACACAAAGCCAATTGACCGGCGGAGGGGGAGCCCACCATAATAATGAAGTCTGGTAACCGCGGTACACGCGTGAACACAAATCCAAGCTGGCAGGATGGGTATGACAGAATTCGACCGCAAGGTGGAAGAGGCTTCCGCGCGCATCAATCGCTCGGTGACAAATATTTCCGAAACTCTGGAAAAAGAGACGTCGGAACTGGTGACTTATCTGAACGACGAGGTTGTGCCCGCGGTGCGGACGAATTCCTCGAAGGCGCTGCGCACGGCGGCGGAAAAGCTCTCCAAGTTTGCGGACTTTCTCGAAACCCAGCGCAAGAACCCTTGAACTGCCGCCTTTCCAGCGATTCGCCCAAGAACGCGCGACGGTCGTCGCTCGCGCCGCTGGTCTGCCTTCAGGTCCTTCTATTGCTGGGCAGCGCGCTTTTGAGCGGCTGTGGCCACAAGGCTACGCAGGCGCGGGTTCCACCACCGCCATCGCTTCCAGAGGAGAAACCAGCTGCGACTCCGCCGTCCGCGGAAACGGCAGGTGCGGACGAGAAGATCGACGTGCCCACCGGCGCAAAGCCGATCTTTGAAGAGACGGGAATGGCGAGCTGGTACGGCGCTCCGTATCACAACCGGCGTGGATCGAACGGCGAGCTTTACGACATGCACGCGATGACAGCGGCACATCTTACTTTGCCGCTGGGTTCGATTGTGCGCGTCACGAATTTGAAAACCGGACATTCGGCTTTGCTGCGGATCACCGATCGCGGGCCGTTCGTGCCTGGACGCATCATCGATCTTTCGCTGGCTGCGGCGAAGGCGCTGGATGTGTACTTGCCAGGTACTGCGAAAGTGCGGCTGGAAGTGCTGCAGGCACCGGCGGCTCTCGATACCGGCGGGCGCTGGGCGGTTCAGGTCGGCTCTTTCACCGGGCAGAAAGAGGCGGCGGAGTTAGCGGCGCACTTGCAAAAGCGTTACCAGACGGCCAAAGTCATCAAGTTTGTGAGTCCGGTGGGAGACTGGTGGGTGCGGGTGCGAGTACTGGACGACGACCGCCAGCGCGCCATCGCTCTGGCCCACGAGACGGAGACTGCAGAAGGATCGGTATTCCTGGTACGGCTCGACTGAAAACCTTTTCGCAAAAATGCCGCTAACTTGATATGGTTACTACCAAGGATAGTAACCTATCTGCGTGTATTACTCGCTGGATGATCGTTACTCCAGGCGAGAGGAGAGTTACTTATGGCGGGTTGTTTATTCTGCCGAATCATTAGCGGCGAAGTGCCATCCAAAAAAGTCTATGAAGACGAATATACCTTTGCCTTTGAAGATCTGAACCCACAAGGCCCGACCCACGTGTTGATCGTCCCGAAAAAACATATTTCTGGCTTGAAAGAAGCTACGGCGCAGGACGCGGAGCTGGTCGGACGGTGCTATCTGGCGGCGGCGCAGATTGCGCGGCAGCGGTCGATTGAAGATGGCTACCGCACGGTGATGAATGTCGGTCCGCGCGCGGGGCAATCGGTTTTTCATCTGCATGTGCACCTGATCGGCGGGCGCTCGCTGCAGTGGCCGCCGGGGTAGGGTCAGGTATTAAGTGTCAGGTGTCAGGTTTTCAGGAAATCGCCTCGGTCTTTGTCTTTGGGTTTCCTGAGACCTGACACCTGGGACCTGACACCTTTAGCGCCACGCTCCGAGGCCTTCCGCGCCTCATCCTCTGGCTTACAATCGTTGGATGGCAAACCTTACATTGGTTTACGGTCTGCGTCTGCTGCCGTCCGATGAGGTCGCGGAGGTCACTTCGGCTACGGTCAAGTTGAAGAATGGGCGCGAGGCGCACGTAGCGATGCACATTATCGAGGGCGGCAAGAACGAGATCGAGAAGCAGCTCAAGATGAGTCTCTCGGCTTTTTTCGACATCTATCCAGAGATATGACGGCATGGGCGTGCCTGCGATAGTAAGGCTTAATCAGGCGGCAAATCGGGCAACGGAATGCGACTGATCTCTCTGGAACTCGAGAGCAAGTTGCGCGACAAAGGGCTCTGGCCCCAGAGCTGGGTCGCGAAGGCGGCGCTCTACGTGGTGGCGGTCGAACTGGTTTTGCTTGCCGTGATGCTGCTGACGCGGCGGGCGAGTCCGGCAACCTCGCATAGTCTGGAGGGTTGGGCGGACTTTCTCAGCGGACTGGCGCTTGTGTTGTTCGCAATTGCCGGATACCGCAGGCTGCGCGTGAAACTACTCTGGCGGCTGCGCAACCGGCTGATCGTTACCTATGTTTTTATTGGAGTGATTCCGGTCTTTCTGCTGGTGATGATTTCGCTGATCACTCTTTATCTTTTTGCCGGACAATTCGCAAGCTTTGCCGTCACCTCCAACATCACTACTCATCTGCGCGGCATGGAAGCCGCCAACCGCGCCATCGCCCATCATCTGGCGACGCAGGTCGCGGATCATGGAAGCCTGGATGCTGAAATTCTCGGCCGAACCAGACCGCATCGTCCCGAGTGGTCGCGACGGCAGGTGTGCGCGTGGTACGGAAACCAGAAGCCGGCTTACTGCTCAGGACCGGACGGCGCGGCTGGCTTTGATTCTCCCGCGTTTGTTAACGGGGATTTCGGCGATCTGGTCAGCGACCACGGCAAACTCTGTCTGCGCACACAGACCGTGCTTACGGCCGGTCCGCAATCACAATCACAATCACAGCCCTTGCGCGTGATTTCGAGCGAGCCGCTGGATAAGACTTTTGTGGAGCAGATCGCGCGCGATCTGGGACGGATTGCGGTTTATGGAATTGAGAGTCCGGTTGCCAATTCGACTCCTTTCCTGGGATTCGCCGACGAGAAACCGATGGCGCAATCCTTCTCCGCGGGCACGATGCCGCCGGCGGCCAATGCGCTGGATCGCGCGATCACTTTAAGGATTCCGTTGGAGGTGGTGGATTGGGCCACGGGAGCGCGACGTCCCGTGGGAGCAATCGCCGAAGTCGAGACACGGTACTCGATGCTGTTTGCGACTCTGTTTGGGGCGCGGGCGGATTATGCCAAGGGCCTGGAAACTATTCTGTCGTTGATTGCGATTGTGTTCGCGATTGTGGTGGTGCTGGCGCTGTTTGTCGGCACCAAACTTACGCGCAGCATTACTTCGGCGGTGGGCCAACTCTACGAAGGCACTACCTATGTCAATCGCGCCGACTTCAGCCATCGCATTACGGTGCAGTCTACCGACCAACTGGCTACGCTGGCCAACTCCTTTAACTCGATGACTACTTCGATCGAGAAGCTGGTGCAGGAGCAGAAGGAAAAGCAGCGTCTGGAAGGCGAATTGGCGATTGCGCAGGAAGTGCAAGCACAGCTTTATCCCAAGTTGATCACGCAGCTCGATACCCTGGAGGTGCACGGGTTCTGCCGTCCGGCGCGGACGGTGAGCGGCGATTACTACGATTTCGTCTCATTGAATTCGGACCGTTTGATGCTGGCGGTCGGCGACATCAGCGGGAAGGGAATTTCGGCGGCGCTGCTGATGGCGACCATCTACTCGGCGGTGCGGGCGTACAGCATCGAAGATGTGCCGGTGCTGCGCGAGGCGGCGACAGTCAGTGCTGGAGCAGATCGGGCGGCTGTGGGCTCAGGGTTGATGCTGGCTTCTGAGTCGCGCGGAGCGGATGCTTCTCCGGCAACTTTGCTGGCGCTATTGAACCATCAGCTCTATGAAAGCACTCCGGCGGCGAAGTACGCGACGTTATTTTTGGCGATCTACGATGGAGCTACGCGGCGGCTTACTTACGCTAACGGCGGTCATCTGCAGCCGATTTTGATTTCCGAGGATGGAGCGGCGCAACGGCTGAGCTGCGGCGGGACCGTGGTCGGACTGTTCGACAATTTGAGTTTTCCCGAGGCGACGGTGCAACTGCGTCCGGGCGATCTGTTGGTCACTTACACGGATGGAGTGACCGAACCGGAAAACGATTATGGCGAGTTCGGCGAGGAGCGGCTCATCGAACTGGTGCGCGCGAATCGACATTCGCCGCTGGAGCGCATCACGGAAATTGTGGCTGGGGCCGTGACTGATTGGATAGGAGAGGCCGAACAGCCCGATGATGTCACGCTGGTGCTGGCTCGGGCGCGATAGAGTCATGGAGGTCTGGGCGAATACCCATCGCTCCGTTGTTTCGGTCTTAGATCGTTTCAATTGTTAGAGTTGGGAAAGCCGCTCTATAGAGACGAACGTCGGTGGTCAAGAGCCGATAACCGTGGGCTGCGGCATGAGCTCCAATTAAGAAGTCGGCGAGAATTCGTCGACTGCCCGAGTCGCGATGTTTTCGGCGGCGCTCCGCGTATCCTTGGAAAGCTCGACCGGCAGCTCGCCATATCGCTTCACTCAAGTGCCAATCGATGGCTATTCTCGCGTCTTCAAAAAACGCGGCAACGAAAGTTTCGGTGCGTCCCGGTGCGGCGATCAGCTCAGCGAACACAGGCGCGGACACGGTAAGATTTCCGTGATTAAACGCGGCGTCAAGAGCGGTGCGAGCGACCAAAGAGACCCCCGAGTCCGCGTCCCACAGGGCGACAATGATATTCGTGTCGATAGCGGTGGTCATGGTCAGTCAGCGTGGTCAGTCGATCCCATCAGTCGACGTGGCCGCGCATCTCGCGCAGCCATCGGTTGATGCCCTTCTTTCCGGACGGGATTCCGGGATTGCCGATTCCGCGATATTTCTCGAATACACTTTGGGCGCGCACCGGCCGGATATGTACTCCTTTGCTGTCGCTCTCAAAGAGTAGCCGGTCGCCCGCTCGTACGCCCAGGAGCCGGCGGACTTCGATGGGGACGGTGATTTGGCCTTTGCTCGTGAGTTTGGCTTGTTTTTGCACGGCGGCTTTCTCGATTCCTTACTCTAGCATATATTCCTTACTTTGGACAGTTTGGAGATGGAGCTGTGCCGGCGGTTCGGCAGGCCACTTCTCGAAAAGCGCGAGAAGTGGCGCACCCGGCACCCGGCCTTTAATACTTACGCGTAACTCCCGCAGGCTGAAAGTCAAAAGCCCCACCCTGTCCCTGCAAAAACCGCAGGGACAAGAGTGGGGCACCCGCTTTGTCTTTACCGCTTTACCTTTACTCGACTAATCCTTACACCAGACCCTGATCCAGCATCGAGTTGGCTACCTTCACGAAGCCCGCTATGTTCGCGCCGTTCACCAGATTGCCGGGCGTGCCGTATTTCTCGGCCGTTTCGTAGCAGTTCTTGTGGATGGCGATCATGATCTTGTGCAAACGATCATCGACTTCTTCGCGGGTCCAGGAAATACGCGCGCTGTTCTGCGCCATTTCCAGTCCAGAGGTGGCTACGCCGCCGGCATTGGCGGCTTTCGCTGGTCCGTACAGGATCTTGGCTTCGAGGAACAGATGAGTTGCTTCGAGGGTGCTCGGCATGTTGGCTCCCTCGCTGACTACCTTTACGCCATTCTTTATGAGGTTCGCCGCGTCTTTTGCGTTGATCTCATTCTGAGTGGCGCTGGGGAATGCGCAATCGGCCTTGATGTTCCAGAGCCAGTTGTGGTCCAGCTTCTTGTCGGTGGCGCTGTAGATAGCTTTCTTGAATTTTTCCGTGTACTCCTTGATACGGCCACGGCGGTTGTTCTTGAGGTCCATGATCCAGGCTAGCTTGTCGCGGTCGATGCCGTCAGCGTCATAGATTGCGCCATCGGAATCGGACAGTGTGACTGGCTTCGCGCCCAGATCGAGCAGCTTCTCCACGGTGTATTGCGAGACGTTGCCGCTGCCGGAGACGAGACAGATTTTGCCTTTCAGGTTGTCTTTACGGGTCTTCAGCATTTCTTCGGCGAAGTACACGCAGCCGTAGCCGGTGGCTTCGGGACGAATCAGCGAACCTCCCCAGGACAGGCCCTTGCCGGTGAGCACGCCGGTGAATTCATTGCGCAGCCGTTTGTATTGGCCGAACATGAAGCCGATTTCGCGTCCGCCCACGCCGATGTCGCCGGCGGGAACGTCGGTGTCAGGGCCGATGTGACGGCAGAGCTCGGTCATGAAGCTCTGGCAGAAGCGCATGACTTCGTTGTCACTTTTGCCCTTGGGATCGAAATCGCTTCCGCCTTTGCCGCCGCCCATGGGCAGCGTGGTGAGCGAGTTCTTGAAGACTTGTTCGAACGCCAGGAATTTCAGGATGCCGAGATTCACGGAGGGATGGAAGCGCAGTCCACCTTTATAGGGGCCGATGGCGCTGTTCATCTCGATACGGAAGCCGCGGTTGACTTGCACTTTGCCTTGGTCATCGAACCAGGGCACGCGGAACATCAGGACTCTCTCGGGCTCCGTGATCCTTTCCAGGATTTTGGCTTCGTGATATTCAGGGTGGCGTTCCAACACGGGCTTCAATGAATCGAACACTTCCATTACGGCCTGGTGGAATTCAGGTTCAGCTGGGTTTTTAGCTTTGACTAGGTTGAGGATTTGATGGGTGTATTCCGCCCCAGCACTCTTTTTGGGCGGTTCCATGACAGGACTCATAGTCTTTCCTCCGAATTTTTAGGTGTTATACGGATTGTCAAAAAACAGGACGCCGCAGAATTGCGACTGAGGTAATTAGATGCCTGGTGGTGGGAATCTGCCGTGATGGGCATCACCGGATTTCGTGATAATTGGGCTTAAGGCTGTGAGCGTAGGTCACCGTGCGCAGGAAAGCAGAACTGCCGCCGAATGTGTTCCTTAGCGCAGTTGTAAGGTTACTTTCCCGGGGCAAGTCTTACAAGTGTCACCTGGGATGTCACCTGTTGATTTTTTTGCATGCCGCCAACGATGACCAGGTTGCCGGCGTGGGTCACGAGGAGGGCGCGATGATCCATCGTCGGTTGACCCATCGTTGGCTGACTCATCGTCGGCTGACCCCTCGCCGGCTGGAGGGCGGGCTCGGGAGTGTTTTCTTCTACCGTTTCCCATTGCTCGGTGTAGACGTTGAAGGCGAAGGTGACGGGGGAAGGCTCGGCGGGGCGGCCGCTGTAACCGATTCCGTTGTAGTCGTAGGGAGTGTCGGTGCCGCCGGAGAAATAGATTCTGGGATCCTTTTTTTCCGCTAGTCCGGCGCCGGCGGCGATGCGAAAGCGGGCGTTGCCGGGATGGACGGGAAGGTTCGTCCATTCAATTTTGGTGGGGTCACCGCGCTTTGGGAATTTGCCCATCCAGCATTCGCGGGAGGGCGGGAACTTGGGATTGCCGTAGGGATTCTTATAGGCGCCGTCGACGTAGACGATGGTGTCTCCGAGGATGGCTCCGGCATGACCGAAGACGGGGGTGCCAGGAATGGGGGTGGCCTCTACCCAAGTATTTTTTTCGGTGTCGTAGACCTGGACGTTGCGGACGGCTGCGCCTTTTGATCCGGCCTCGGCGGTGGACCATCCTCCTATCAAGAAGATGTAACGGTCGCGATAGAGGCCGGCTACGGCATCCTGAACGGGGACGGGAATGTCTTTGCCGCGGTAGTAGCGATTTTCTGCGGGGACAAAGATGTTTAGGTCGGAGACGGTGGATTCTCCACCCTGCGCGTCGATTACGTAGCCTCCGAAGATGAAGACACGATCATGGACGGCTACGGCGGATGCCGCCAAACGTCCGGCTACGCCGGGGACGGGGCGGATTTCTTTCCACTTGCCGGTGGCTACATCTAATTCGTAGGCGCTGGTGGTGACGGCGTCCCAGGTTTTCTTGCGGCCGATGCCCATGAAGGAATAAATTTTTGCTCCGCCCTGGCCGTGGGAGATCGCAACCGCATTATTCGAGACGGGAGCCGGGAGCGGGCTGGGCGCGGGTTCTTCGGCGGCTTGGAGGCGGATGGCTAGCAGAAGACAGAACAATGCCGGGAGCAGTTTGGTCGCGGGCGATTTCATTGGTGAAATGATAGCAGCGGAGGGAAGGTGTCAGGTCTCAGG
>JBAWFQ010000088.1:0-22842 GCA_049592035.1 Terriglobales bacterium | reverse complement strand
CCGGTGGGATCGCGCAGCACGACGGAGTCGGGCTCGAGGTGCATGGTGATGTCGCTTACATTGACCTGGTTTTCGCCGGACTTCAGGTCCAAGGGGATTTCCTGGCGCACTACGGCAAAATCCTCGTTGTAGATGGTGAGGGATGGTTGCGGCGATTGGGCGAAGAGACTTCCGCAGAAAAAGAAAACGCAGACGAAGCGAGCTAGATTCACGTCGGACCTCCGTGGAACTGTTGATAATGCTCTTGCTGTCTTGGAACCGTGGCCGACGGTTTTGGTTGGCCACCGCATGGAATCAGGCTTCTTCCGGGGAACGATAGGAAAAGTCATTCTTGCGTGACGGGGGGCGTGACCGTCATCCCGCCGTATTTCTCCAGCCACTTTAGTTCTTCTCTTACTTTGATCTTTCCGTGCCATGGATTTTTGTCTAGATCGTGTCCTTCTCCGGGAAAGACGAGCAGGTCACTTGGAATATTGAGCTCGTGCAGCGCGCGATCTAGCAAGTAACTCTCCAGTACGGGAACTCTTATATCGTCTGCGCCTGCGACCATGTGAGTTGGCGTTCTTACTTTGTTGATCTGGAAAATCGCGGCTTCGCTGTTATAACGATCGGGTTTGTCCCAGGGGCGGCCACCTAGAAAATAGGCATCGTCAAAAGTCGAGTCGTCATTGCCCCAATCGGCTACGTTCTCTACTCCGCCCGCGCCTGTAACCGCAGCCTTGAAGCGCGTGGTCTGGGTGATCAGCCAGTTGGTCATATATCCGCCATAGCTGTAGCCGCCGATGGTCAGGCGGTTCGGGTCGGCAATGCCGTCTTTCACCAGCGCATCTACGCCCGCGAGAATATCCCGGCCGGGACTGGAGAAAAGCTCGGAAACGATGGCTAGCGCGAACTTGTCTCCGTAGCCGGTTGAGCCGCGATAGTTGGGCTCGAAGACCAGCCAGCCGGCGGTGGCGGCCAGGCGATCCCACTGATACCAGTCGGCTTCGAAGTGGTTGCCATCGGCGTCTTGCGGGCCTCCGTGGATGAATACGAACGTCGGCAAGTTCTTCGCTTCAAATTTTCCTGGCGGATACATCAGCATGCCTTCGATCTTTGTGCCGTCGGTGGAGGTCCAGCGATAGGGCTTGGCTTGGGGTAGATCGCGCTCGGCGAACAACTGGTTGAACTTCGTGATGGGACGCGCCTGCGGCAGTTTGTCGGGGCCATCGGCTATGTAAACTTCCATGGGGCGCTCGATTGACGAGTAGGCAAACGCCAGGCGCTTTGTTTGCGATTGCCTCGCGGCGGCGGGTGCGTCGTAGGTTCCGGGCCATCCTTCGCGCTTCACTATGGCGGCTTTTGGATTTGCTTGCGTTAGGAACTGCACTTCGGTCCCTTGGCGGCAGGCGCAGATTACGGAGCCGTCTGGGAGCGGCGTGTAGTGCACAACTTCGCCGGGATAGTCGGCAAACCAGCGCTGGGGTTGTCTTTTTTCTGGTGAAGTGGAAGTGTCGCTGACGTCAGAGCCGGCCTCAATCCAATAAAGGCGCGGCTGCGGATCTTCATACTTTTTTTCGAGCGACCCGAGGTTGACCTGAAAAAACAGATGACGGTTGTCTGGAGACCACTCCAGATTCAGTTCCACGGCTTCGTTGCGAGTTAGGCGGATGGGCGCTTCGGCCGCGTTGTTGGCCAGGTTGACGATGTAGAGTTCGATGTCTTCCATTTTCTCCTGGCGCTCGGAGACCGACTCGCTCAGGAAGGCCAGGCGCTGGCCGTCTGGCGAGATGGTGATCTGAGCGACTCGCAGCGGCGTGCGCGCAATGGGTACGGCGCCGGGGGTGGCCCCGGAATCTTTTTGCGCGTCGGGAGTGTCTTTTTTGTTAGAACCAACAGCAATAGAACCAAGGGCGGCGTGGCGGGCTTGGGCCTCTTCCAGCGTAATGCGGAAAATCACGTCGCCGCGTTCGTCGCCTCGGTAACGGATTACATCTTTCCAATCTTTTTTGTGATCGTCGTTCTGCTGCTTGGTCCAGGGCTGGCGGGTGGCGAAGTAGATTGCCTTCGAATCGGCGGACCAGGCAAAGGCGTGGACCTCGTTTTCGCCCGAGGTGATGGCGAAGGCCTCGCCGCCGTTAGGCGAAATGAGGTAGAGCTGGGCGGTGTCTTTATCTTTGTCTTTATCTTTATCTTTGCTTTTGGCGCGGCCGTCTTTTTCGTCTTCTTCGGCGTCTGCGTCTTTGGCATCGCCGGTTTTTCTTTCCGCTAGAAACGCTATCCACTGGCCATCGGGCGACCATTGCGGGGAGCTGTCGTGTCCGGATTGCGTCAATTGGATGAGAGTTCCGGCGCTGGCTTCGGTTCGGTAGAGCCAGAGTTCTTTGCGGAAGATCTGTTGCTCCCAATCAGGTCGTTCGGTGGCGATGACTACGTTGTTGCCGTCGGGTGAGAGTTTTACGGCGTCGAAGCTGACGGAGTTGAAGAACTCGTCGAGGGTTAGCTTGGGTCTGGCGGTTTGGGCGTGGGCGATGAGTGAACTGCAGATCACAAACAAGAGTGAGACGGATCGTCGCATAGGTGTCTGGGCAATGCTTTCAAAATTTTGTCAGTTCGAGTGGGGCGAGGGATCTGCAGATTGCGGCGAAACAGCAGGTCCTTCGCTTCGCTCATGATGACAATTCTGTAAAAGGGTTTTCGGGCATTCATGGACCTCACGATGACAATTCGTGAAGAGCTTCGGGCATTCATGGCGCCGCCGGTTGCGCGTTGCGCAGCGCTTCGTCCAGGGGCTGGTTGTTGGGGACGCTTTGTTCCACTACGCGCCAGCCGTCGTCATAGCCGCGGAATCCTACGGTCGAGCGGTAGTGGACTCCGCTGTCGTATAGCGCCGCGCCCACTTGATTGATCGAAACCCAACGCCAGGTGAACTCGACATCGGCGAAATTGCCGACTTTGCTGATTCCGGAAATGTTCACGAGTTCGCGGCGCGCTACCTGGATTCCGAGGGGACCGATCTCGGTTCCGCTGGCGGGCAACGCACTTGTGATCAGAGGGCGGATCGTATCGACTCCTAGCGGGCTGAGCTGTACGTCCCAGCAGGGCGGAGGATCGATTCCGGGGGGGCAGGTCTTCTGCTCGGCGCCGATGATCCATCCTCGGCGCTGTAAGACCAGCGAGTCGGGAGAACTGAAATCTTTGTTGGAGACGATGCCGGTGCGGAGCCAGAACATTTGCGGCGTTTTGAAGGTATCGGAAGCCGAGATCAAGTCGGCGGCCAGACGGCGCGTCAGGAAGTCTCGCGGAGAACAGGCGAGGGTCAAGGACAATGAGATCGCCAGCAGTAATATTTTTGCCGGTTGCATGAATTTGATTAAGGGTTGCGAGAGGATTTTAGCAGGGCTTGGTGAAATTCCAACTTCCGAGCGGCATTCCTGCCGTGGTCTCACCTCAGCGGCTGAAGCCGCACTCCTAACACGCCGGCTAACGCAGCGGTGAAGCGCTGCGTCACCCAAAAGCAAGCACAAGATCGAGTGTTTCCGCAAGCTGTGAACCGCGCCCTTCCCAAACCGATGACAATTGAGGCTTTTCTCAGTCTTTGAAAAGATTGTCGAAGGCGGCGCGCGCGTCATTAGGACGCTGGGCGGCTTTGCTCGAGGTTTCTTTTTCGACCATTACGCGGATGGAATAGAAGGCGCAGTCGTTGCGTTTGTCTTTGGGAGAGATGCGGGCGGGGATGGGCTGATTGCATTCGAAGCGGCTGGAGGGGTCAAAGTGCTCGCACTGTTTGCAGGCGTGCAGATCGAAGCCGCACTTGGGACATTGTCCGAGGGGAGCGGCCAGATTTTGAAGCAGGGCTCCGCACTCGGCACAGCGAGAGACAGTGCGCGTTCCTGGCATGTTGATGGGACGCGGGCCGAAGGTATTTTCTCTCTTCGGACCTGGGGCCGATGGTTTGTCGAATTCTTTTTTTGCGCCTGCACCGGAATCCTGATATCCGTGCTGGCGATACTTGCGGTCGGACAAAAGCGCCTCCTGGAGAATGTTAGAGAGTTCGCTCATTGTCCGCCTTTCGGGGCTCCGGGCACAAGAGTTTCTTTGGCAGGCCATCGGAAGGCGGAGAATAATGCGCTTTGCTAGCGGCTGATGTGGGTGTGCGGGCAGGACGCCCGCAGGACAGCCGCCGAGGACGGCGGCGCTACACGATCGCGTGGAAGCAACCCTGGCGCGGAAAGCTTCGTCGAAGAACCGGCTTCCAGGCTTGCTGTGAATTGTGTTTCATATATCCGGGTGCTAACATCCGATACAGAAACACATTGAGTTGAGGAGGCAGGTATGGCGGAAGGTGAAGGCAACGGCTTCTTGTGGTTCCTGGCAGGGCTTGGAGTGGGAGCGGTGGTGGGCGTGCTCTATGCGCCGCGGTCCGGCGATGAAATGCGGGATGCGATTCGCTCCAAGGCGCAGGAAGGCAGCGAGCGGGCGCGGCAACAGGCTCGCCGGGCGCGCGAACAGGCCAGCGATTGGGTGGATCGCGGCGCCGATGTGATCAACCAACAGAAAGAGCGGTTCCGCTCGGCGTACGAGGCGGGGCGTCAGGCTTACAGCGAGACGACCGCGGCCGGGAGCGAGCCGCCTAAGAATATCTAGCGAAGATTGTGAGGATCCCACTCATTCGCAAAAACCGCGAATGAGTGGGGCACCCGCAGCAGGAGCAGCTATGGATGATAACCTCCTAAAACTTTTTATCGCGGTCACTGCTTTTGCGGTGTTGTTGCAGGCGCTAGTTATGGTGGCCTTGTACCTCGCCGTGCGCAAGAGCACGGCAAAGATGGAAGCTCTGGCCACCGAGGTTAGTGCCAAGGCTCTGCCTACGATAGACACCGTGCAGAACATGCTGGTGGAGCTGCGTCCGAAGATCGATGTGCTAACTACTAACGTTTCGGAATCTAGCACCCTGGTGCGGAATCAACTGGAGCGCATCGATGCCACGCTTACCGATGCGCTCGACCGGACGCGGCTGCAGGTGATCCGCGCCGATGAATTGCTGAATCGCACGATGGATAAAGTCGAAGAGACTAGCGAGATTGTGCACAAGACTGTGGTTTCTCCGTTGCGGCAGGTTAACGGGCTGATGGCCGCGATCAGCACCGGCGTCGAGGTTTTTCTCGGGCAGAAGAGGCGGCATCCGAAGAACGGCGCGGGCGTGCCGCAGGACGAGATGTTTATCTAGACCCCGCACCCTCAGCGGCTCAGGCCGGAGTTACCAAGGCCTTTTCATCGCAGCGGTAAACCGCTGCGCCACCCAAAAGCAGACAAAAACGCGCTTCCCAGCAGTCTCTATGGGTTGGACGGCCGAGGGCGGCCGTCCCTACGTTTGGCTATTCGTCGCCTCCGCCTTGCACCCTTTCACTTCTTGCGTCGGGTACGTAGATGGAGTGGATGTTTTGTTGCTCGGCTAGCTTTTGGAAGGTGGGAATATCCGCATTCCTAACTTGATCCCAGTTGGCTAGCAATTCATCCGTCTGCTTTTTCAGCTTGTCGAATTCCTGGTACTCGGATGCGGTAGGAGCGGAGTCGGCGAAACCTGACACGGCCATGGAGAGAAACGCGAGCTTGGCGTCGATTCCCGGGGCGTATGCCAGGGAATCTTCGCTGGCGCTGATTTTGAAATTGATCAGTGGATCGCGAACTGCGATCAGTTTGGCATCGAGCGCGGTCGCGCCCTCGAACATAGCCTTAGTGGAATCACCGGGCACGAGGCGCTTCTTGAGGCCAGTCAATTGTTCGCGAACATCCTGGATCTGATTCACGGCTTCGTAGACGCGATTTAATTGCTCGCGCACTTCCATCTCCAATTTGAACTGTTGCTCCAAATCGCTTTGCGCAGTGGTGACTCGGGGATCAATTTTCAGTTCGAAGGGGACAGTTACACTCTTGCCATTCGCGGTTAGACGCACCTGGTAGTTGCCGGGGAGGGCCAGTGGGCCTTTGGCGCCGTCGTTGTATTCCCAGAGAAAATAGCCGGGAACGCGATTGGCCTCTTCGTAATGAAGGTCCCACACGAAACGATTCAGACCTTCTTCGGGCTTGATTTGTTTCTCGGGTTTTTTGTCATCGGGATCCAGCGGTTCATCCAGCGGCTCGTTTTTTGTGCTGGAATATTTGCGGATTACTTTGCCTGACGCGTCGAGGATTTCTATCTTTACTTCCTGCTCCGTCTTGGGCGTTTGCTTCAGGTAGAAGTAAATCACGGCGCCGTTGGGCGGATTTTTTCCTACAAAGGAAAAATGGGACGGACCCTCTCCGCTGTGCACGCGATAGGCGGTCGTGGGGCGGTAGAGATGCATGTCTTCTTTCGCAATGGAGTCGGCGAATTCGCGGAGCGGGGATAGGTCGTCCAGAATCCAGAATGCTCTTCCGTGCGTTGCCAGTACGAGATCGTCGTTCTTGACTACGAGGTCGTGGACGGGCGTGATGGGAAGGTTGATTTGCAGCGAGCGCCAGTGGGCTCCGTCATCGAAGGAAACGAAGACGCCGCGCTCGGTACCGGCGTAGAGCAGACCTTTTTTCCTCGGATCTTCCCTTACGGCGCGCACGAAAGAGCCGTCGGGAATTCCGGTGGTGATGCGGGTCCAGGTCGCTCCGTAGTCGGTGGTTTTGTAGATGTAGGGGGCCAGATCGTCGAGTTGGTGGCGATCTACGGCTACGTAGGCCGTGGCGGCATCGTGCGGAGACGCTTCGATGAGGCTGATGCGGCTCCATTCGGGTAGGTCTTTCGGAGTGACGTTTGTCCAATGCTGGCCTTCATCGCGGGTGATCTGGATGAGGCCATCATCGGTGCCTGCCCAGATCAAGCCTTTCGACAGGGGCGAGGGCGCGATGGAAAAAACGGTGTCGTAATATTCGGTGCCGGTATCGTCGATCGTGACCTGGCCTCCGGATGGCTGCTGCTTCGATTTGTCGTTGCGCGTTAGGTCATCGCTGATCGCTTCCCAGTGCGTGCCACCGTCGGTGGTTTTGAAAACGCGTTCGCCTCCGTAATAAATCGTGTCTGGGTCTTGCGGAGAGATGACTATGGGCGCAGTCCACTGAAAACGGTGGTCTAGCGGGGCTGCACCTCTGGCATCGCTGAGTTCGGGCCAGACGGCGATGTCCTTGACCTGGTTGGTGCGGTGATCGAAACGCGTCAAGTTGCCCTGATAGTCGCCGGCGTAGACGATGTTCGGGTCGCGCGGGTCGGGCGCTATGTAGCCGGCTTCGCCACCTCCTACTGTGTACCAATTGTCGCGGCCGATGGCACCGTCGTCGCTACGGCTGGCTATAGCTACGGTGGAATTATCCTGCTGCGACCCATAGACGTAGTACGGAGTCCTGGTGTCGGTGATGACGTGGTAGAACTGCGCGGTGGGTTGGTTGTCTTCGCGGGTCCATGATTTGCCGCCGTCTAGGGTGACGGTGACTCCTCCGTCGTTTGAAGCGATCATTCTTTTTGTATTTTTGGGATCGATCCAGAGGCCGTGATTGTCGCCGTGAGGAACTTTCACTTTATTGAAATTGCGGCCGCCGTCGGTGGACTTGAAGAACTCGACATCGGCTACGTAGACGGTGTTTGGATCCTGCGGATCGGCGACCACGTGCATGTAGTACCAAGCACGCTGCAGGAGCGAGTGACTACCGTTTACCAGATCCCAACTGTCGCCGCCGTCATCGGAGCGGTAGAATCCGCCACCATCTTTCGCTTCGACGATCGCGTAGACGCGCTCGGAGTTGGCGGCTACGGCCAGGCCTATACGTCCGTAGGGACCTTTGGGGAGACCGTGCTCTTCTATTTTTTTCCAGGTAGCTCCGGCGTCGGTGGAACGATAAATGCCGCTGCCTGGACCTCCGCTCGAAAGCGACCAGGGAGTACGCCTGGCTTCCCAGAGAGAGGCAAACAGGATGTTGGGATTTTGCGGATCGAAGGCTACGTCGATGGCGCCGGTGTTTTCGTCTTTGTAGAGAACTTTGTCCCAGGTTTTGCCGCCGTCGGTGGTGCGGAAAATGCCTCGCTCTTTGTTGGGACCGAAGGGGTGACCTAGCGCCGCTACGAATACGATATCGGGATTGCGCGGATTCACAATCACTTTTCCGATGGCGCGCGAATCTTTCAGGCCTACGCTTTTCCAGGATTTTCCGGCGTCCACCGACTTCCAGACACCGTCCCCTTGCGAGATGTTGCCGCGGATGCAGGCTTCTCCGGTGCCCACATAGACTACGTTCGGATCGGAGGCGGCTACGGCGATGCTGCCGATCGATGGGGCTCCATCTTTATCGAAAATCGGGGACCAGGTGTTGGCGCCGTCGGTGGATTTCCAGACGCCGCCGCCGGTGGCTCCGAAGTAGTAGGTGGTGGGGTCGCCGGGGATTCCGGCAGCGGTCAGTGAACGGCCTCCGCGAAACGGGCCGATGGAACGGTACTTCATGCCTTTGAAAAGCGGATCGCCTTCGTCCTTTTCTTCTTTGTCTTTTTCTTTTTCGTCGGTTGACGAGATGGATTCGGCGGTATTGTCTTTTTGCGCAGAATCCAGCTTGCGATTGCGTTCTTTTTGCTGAGAGAAAGTCAGGATTGCGGAAAGCAGGACAAAACACGCGAGCACAACAATGTGCATACGCACTTTTTCAATCATCAATTTAACGACCCCGAGGAAAGTATTTGCTGTGGTTCATGGTAATGCCTGGGGCGGGATGGACACAAACCGGTTTTGTCTCATCGTTCACCGGTCCTTGCTTAGCGCGACAAAAACCTCTACCACAGGGAACACTGAGGCACACAGGGTTGCACAGGGGAAATTCAATCGTCACGTACCCGCCTAGTCAACAAACCCGTAACGAAAGCTTGCTGTATTTGTGGCTGGGCCACCTAGAATGTTTCAAACATTTCTCTATATTCTTGTTTGAAACGGAATGCGCTCGGAATGCAACGGGAGTTTACATCCAACGACTTGATCGCTCTCACGGGAATCAGCGCCCGTCAGCTGCAATGGTGGGATGAGCGCGGCATTGTGGCGCCGGCTCGCAAGGGACACCGGCGCATCTACAGCTGGGACGAACTGGTTACGGTGGCGGTCATTTGCCAATTGCGGCGGCGCGGGTTCTCCCTACAGCGGATGCGCAAGGTGATTCGTTTTCTGCAGCAGGAGTTTGGCACCAGCCTGGCGGCCACGGTGCGGGCGTCTTCGGAGTATCACCTGCTTACCGATGGCACTCATCTTTATCTGCGGACTTCGGCACGACAGGTGGTGGACCTGTTAAAAAATGCGCGGCAACCGATGTTCGATATATGCCTCAGCGATGAAGTGCGGCGGGTGCGAGGAGAGATTCAGGCGCGGAAGAAAACGGCGGCCTCGGAACGGGTGCGGTTTTTGCGGCGGCGGAGCGCGTAAGTTCAGCAGAGTTGGTGGGGTCAGGAGTTGACCGGGTCAATCGGGCGTAAACGGAAGGCGGGGGAGGCATGATGATCGGTGAATTGAGCATAATCAACGAATGGATTCCCGAACAGATGGAACCCGGCACCGTGTTCGTGCTGGAGAACGCAGGGGAAGTGGGGGAGAAAGAGGATCCGTATTGGGCGGTGCTCTCCTGCCCTTCGTGCGGCACGTTGGGGCTGATCACGCGGCGGCAGATGGCCGGGCTGTTGCCGACGATTTGCGGGTCGTCTTTGTGCTCAGCGCAGTTTTTTATTAAGGATGAGGAGATTACTCCGCGGAAGCCGTTTTAGGGGTCGAGGCGCGGATTGACGCGGCTCTTTGGTGCATGTCAACGTGCAGCCCCTGAAGGGGCTTCTTAATTCCGTTCTCTTTGGCATCGCTGAAGCGATGCCCTGATACGAAACCCCTTGCTAATTTGAAATTGTGAGCGCACCGGCAGTTGCCGAGCTTCGCTCGGCTGGGCAGGTGAGGGCACCTACGCCTACGCAAACCTTGTCACCACCCTTACAACTATGGGTTCGGGACTGCTAGGGTTACTGGGACCTGCTCTACTATCTCTATGTCGAAACCTTCCAGCGCGGCTACTCTTCTGGGGTGGTTGGTCAGGATACGGATGCGCTTCAGATTCAGGTCGGAGAGGATTTGAGCTCCCAAGCCGATTTCCCGGTGCGTTTTGCGCTCGCTTTCTGGCAGCGACGGGAGACGACGATCACGATGGAAGGTTAGAAAAGACTGGTCGCCGATTTTTTCCGCCGTGAAACCTTTGGAGGTCTGGTGCAGGTAGATCAATGCGCCTCGTCCCTCTTCGGCGATCATTTTCAGAGAGGCTTCCAGGGTTTGATGGCAGTCGCAGCCGGTGGCTCCGAAAACGTCGCCCAGGAGACAGTGGGCGTGCATGCGGACCAGGACGGGGGCGGCGGAATCGTTGATGTTGCCGCGGATTAGCGCCATGTGGGAGGCGCCACCATCCACTTCGCTTTCGTAGGCGATGAGGCGGAAATCTCCGTACTTGGTTCCGACCAGCGCTTCGCCTACACGATGTACGTAGCGCTCATGCTGCATGCGGTAGCGGATCAATTCGGCTACCGTGAGCATTTTCATTTCGTGGGTGCGGCAGAAAGTGATGAGGTCGGGGACGCGCGCCATGGTACCGTCGTCCTTCATAATTTCGCAAATGACGCCGGCTGGAACCATGCCAGCCAGGCGGGCCAGATCAACGGAGGCTTCAGTTTGGCCGGCGCGGACCAGGACTCCACCTTTGCGGGCTCGCAGCGGGAACATGTGGCCGGGGCGGGCTAAGTCGGAGGGGCGCGTCTTGGGATCGATGGCTACCTTGATGGTGTGGGCGCGATCGTGGGCAGAAATGCCGGTGGTCACGCCTTCGCGCGCGTCTATCGCCTCGCAAAAGGCGGTACCGTATTGCGAAGTATTCTCGCTGCTCATGGGACCCAGGCGGAGTTGATCCAGGCGATCTTCGGTCATGGCGAGGCAGACCAGGCCGCGTCCGTACTTGGCCATGAAGTTGATCGCTTCAGGAGTGACTTTTTCCGCGGCCAGGGTGAGATCGCCTTCGTTCTCGCGATCCTCGTCGTCGATCACGATGATCATGCGGCCGGCGCGGATTTCTTCGACTGCGGTGGGGACGTTGGTAAAGGGTGAGTTAGGAGTCATGGGCATCACACTGCGTTCAAATTGCGCCGCCCTGAGGGCGACAGTTCGTTCTCAGCGCCGCGAAACAGATTCTTCATAGCTCGCACAACCCAGCGCATTAGTACCACGATTATGGCCAGGAAGGCGGCCACGATTAGGGCTGCCGTAACCGGGTGGCGAGTTGCTAACCAGGTCAAGAATACCGCAAGCGCGTCTTCTCCGGTGCTGAGGGCGATGTTGGAAAAGGGCTCGGGGGACGGAGTTACGGCTACTCGGGCCGCGGTCTTGCCTCCGTGGGCGGCCAGGGCGATGGCTGCTCCGGCGAGGGTTGCCAGCAATTGCTTTTCGGGGGAAAGCTGGGAGGTTGCGCCGTAGGCGATCAGGGCGGCTACGGGAATTCTCACGAAAGTGTGCAGGGCGTTCCAGAACAAATCGAAGGCTGGGATCTTGTCGGCGAAAAACTCGATGGCGAAAAGGACGCCGGAGGCGGCGATCACCCACCAACTGGAAAGCAGATGGAGGCCGGAGGGCAAATCGACTAAGCCGGCGTGGGAGAGCAGTCCCAGAGTGGCGATGGTAGCGTAGACGTTGAGGCCAGCGGCGAAGCTGACGGCCACGATCAGGCCTACGAGTTCGGAACCGCCAAACTTCATGCCTGCCAGCATCTTGGTGGTGGCCTCCAGCCGTTGAAGTTCTAAACAAGAAAGGGCCGCCTGCGGCGACCCTTCGGTAAAACTCTGTTTTCCTAACGGTTACAGCGTGGATTCGATTTCGAAACCCCAAGCTTCGAGCAAGGGCTCGGGGATGTATTTAGAATTCTTGTTGCGCCGGGCCCACTCGCGCAGGCGTGTCGAGCGCAAATACTGGTCGGGGGAGAGTTTGTACTCGTGTACAACCTGCTCGAACTCCGTGATTGTGGGGGTGACTGGGCCGATCGGTTCGGGTTTGCCCCAGTTCGGATTTCCGCGTCGCTTTGCCATGAAAAATATACCCTCTTCTGAAATAAGGACTTCCGCCACCGTTATTAGGCCGCTATGACTTTGATTCCAATTAGAGCCCAAGGGATTCACGGTCGACAAACAAAGACGTTGACGTGGAACCAAGCCCCCTTAAGCCTTATGGAAGCTATTGATAATAATAGGTTTTTCTATGTAAGTCAATAGAAAAGTTAGTTTCGGCGGGCCATTTGTAGTATCCCCTTTGGGTACAGGCAGTTGCAGCTTTTGAAACAAGATAAACGGCTTGGCAGCCACTTTCCCAGCGCTGAAAGCGCTGGGTTAAGTTCGTTCGCCCCTCCGGGGCTGAATTCTCGACCATTCCGTTCCACCGATTGTCCGAAAACCAGTTCTCACGCACCCCCTAAAGGGGCATCACAATCTCAGGAGCTTGCGGCATCGCTGAAACAATGCCCTGATACGAACCCTAGCTTTTCAGAAGTCCGTAAAGCGCCGTTGGCTTCCGTAAGCCAGGCATGGTTCATAGGTGGCCCGAGGCGGGCCCAGCCCCGTCTCTACCGGGGGCAGTGAAGAAACGGACCTTTAAAGGAAAACCAAATGTGACTGCAGTAACCGGAGGATTGGGCCATTGCGTTGACCACCGAATCTTCTACCCTTAGAGTGCGACAAGGGGATGTTTCGACCTCAAGTTTAGGACCGGCGGATGGCCCCCGATCTCGCGTACACTGCGGCAACTCAAAGGATGTTACCTCAACAGCCTGGGCAGCTTGCGCAGGCGGAGACAGCGAACACGCAGCGGTCTGAAGCGAATTCATAATGATGAGCTTAAAGTCTTTGCTGCTGAGTACGGACGAAAAGACGGTGCGCACGCTGCGCCGGGTTCTCAGCGATTTGGAAATTGATGTTGAACACTGCCGAGTGGCGGACGACGCCATCCGCCGGATCACGCGCCAGCGGTACGAAGCGATTATTGTCGACGGGGCCAATGCGGAAGAAGCTGGAAGCGTGCTGGGAGCAGCGAAAGCGGCTCCCGTGAACAGGCGGGCGCTGGCGATTGCACTGGTGGAAGGATCGGTTGGACTGAAGGGGGGCTTCGAAATGGGAGCCCATTTCGTGCTCCACAAACCGTTTGCGGTGGAGCGCGCCAAAGCCAGCTTTCGCGCGGTGCGCGCGTTGATGAAGCGGGAACGGCGGTTGCAGATGCGGGTTGCGGTGCAGGTTCCAGTGGAGTGTTTTGGAAGCGACCGCTACAAAGCCACGACGCTTGACCTGTGCGAAGGCGGGATGGCAATTCGGTTTTCCGGACGCGTGGCGAAGGAGAGCCCGCTACGCTTCTCGTTAGCTTTGCCGGGCGCCAGCGAGGCGCTCGATATCTATGGAGAGCTGGCGTGGGGAGGCAGCGACGATCATGCCGGCGTACGTTTCAAGAATGCCAGCGACGAACAGCGCAAGGTGCTTCGCGAGTGGCTGAACAGCCAGCTTCCCGAGCCCGAACCGGACGACCCACCAGTGGTTTGCCGTCTCACCGACCTCAGTCTTGGGGGCTGTTATTTGACGACAGGTTCGCCGTTCCCGAGAGGGACGCGCGTCACGGTTTCGATCAAGATCGCCGACGCTGAATTTCGAGCGGCAGGCATCGTGTTGGTGGCGCATCCGGAATTTGGAATGGGATTGGAGTTTCTCCAGAGCACGACCGAACAGCGCGAACAGGCGCATCGGTTGATCACTACACTGCGCGCCAACTCAGAGAGGTCTCCCGAGCTCCAGGTCGAACCGGACGGACTGGAAATGTCGTGTGCGGAGGATGGCGGTGCGTTCCGGGCTTTGGCCAGCGAGGTTTCGGGAAGCGAAGACGCACTGGTCGAGCTTTTCCGGCGCAAGTTTGAGGTGCCGGTGGAGAACTTTCTGGCGCAGATGCGGGAGCAGCGGGAGCAGGTCAGCTCTTAGCTCTCGGCTGTCAGCAAAATCTCTTGAGCTTGGGTCACGGGTGATTCTCTTTTTTCGCTTCGGGAATTACTTCACTTACTTCGGCGCTCTGCAGCAGATACGCTCCTGGGCCCTGGTTTCCGCGAATCGAACGGCAGAATTCGGCCACCACAAATCCGGCGCTTATCGCTTCGCTAAAGGCCCACCTGGTCGCTTCGCGCCACTCTCTGGCCAGGCCCATGTCGGCTTGCTCGACCTCTAAAATATCGCCTGGAATTTCTACGCTGACTCGCTGCCTTGCCAGGGATTGGGCTAGATCGGCGCGGGCTGGGTTGCCCCTGGGATCGAAGCGAACTAGCGGAGCCAAGAGGCGCAGGGCATCGATGGTTTCCGCGCGCGTGGTCGTGTTCTTGCCTGCCAGCCGATCGCGAACCCGCTTCGAATTCAAGATCCAGCGCACCCACAGGCGGTCGGTTCCGTTGCGATGCAAGACGCTGGATGTTTCCGGGCCGTAGAAATCCACCTTATAAGTGTCAGAAACCACGCCGAGCTTGGAAAAATTGAAATGGGCGTTGCGGCTCTGCAGCGGATCGTAGGTCCAAGTCATCTCGTCGACGCCCATGGCCATGGCTCGCTCACGCTGCGCCTGCTTCAGGCGCGAGCCTAAGTCGAGATGGCGATAGGCATCGAGCACGGCTAGCATGTGCGAGTGGATGATCGTCTGTCCGTGCTCGCGACCGAGGAACCCGAAGGCGAAGCCGACTAGTTTTTCGTTACCTTTCTCCTTATCGAAGGCGCCTATGAAGATGTTGCCCGCCGTCTTCAAGGCAATGGCCAGAGTGAGGGGCAGGGCGTCGTCGTCGGCCATTCCCCAGACTTGTTTTTCTACTGCTTTTAACTGGCTGAGGTCGTTGATGCTCTTTAGGTCGCGAATTGCGATCTTTGGGGCGGCAGTGCGCGACGTCATGGGCTAACCTTGGCGAGTTTCTGGTCTCTTCGCATTGTCTTCCCGCACACGTCTGGTGATGGAGAAAGACAACCGTGTACAGGACTGCTGCTTGCTTGTCAATATGAATCAAGTTCGGTGCTGGTGAGATAGGCTAGAATCAAAGGCAAAATCCTTAGCTGTACGCTGCCGTGGAATCCCACCCCTTCGGCTCCCCTCAGGGCAGGCTCTTGCGCACAAAACGCGCAAGGATGGGGCACCCGCTCGCCTCGCAGATCAGACTTTGCCGCCCGTTCCACGCATCTTAATCTACGTGCTAACCTCGATGCCGGAAAGGAAGACTACCGTGAAGGCGATTACTAAGCTACTGCGTTGGACTGCTCTGATCGTGCTGGGAAACTCGATGTTGCTGGCCGCCGATCGTGGCACGCTGGTGCGCGAGGCCATCCTTTATCTGTCTCCCGACACTGCTTCCAATAAGCTCGCGCAGGTCGAGCGCGGACGGGAACTGATTCTGCTGGATAAGAGCCCGAAGTGGCTGCACGTGGAAGCTTTGCTTGGCGCTTCGCTTACTCCCGACCCAGCATTTATTTTTGACGACGAGCAGCAGGTGAAAACCATTACGGGCTGGGTGCTGGATACAGGCGTGGTTTGGACGACCACTCCCAATGGCGACCGCATTCTGTTCGGGGCGGCGGTCGATGCGGAGGACGAGGCGAGCCGGCGCCACGGACGGCGCGGCGCGGCGCAGGATGCTTTGCGGCTCTATCGGCGGGCGTATGATATTTTCCCAGCTTCTCCGCTGGCGGGCGAGGCGCTGTACCGCGCGGCTGACATTCACTGGCAAATCGACAAATCGGATATGGCATCGCGGCCTTCGGCACGGGAGAAAGAGCCTTACATGCGCGGAACGATCGACGAGCAGCTTATGAAGCTGGTGATAAAAAAATTCCCGGATACGAAGTGGGCGCAGCTTGCGGCTTTTCACCTGCTTGACAACAAGCTGTGCGGAGACTGGCAGGGATCTTCCAAGTGTCCCGAGAAGGAAGCCGACATTTACGAAAAGTACGTGAAAGAACACCCGGAATCGCCGGCTGCACCGGAGGCGCTGTATAACGCGGCTTCCCGGCGCGCGGCGCTGATCGAGATTTATAAGACAGAGGATCAAGCCAAGAAGTCGGAGCAATCCAAGAACCTGGCGATCGCGCTGGCGGAGCAGTTAGTCTCCAAGTACCCACAAAGCGATTGGTCGTCACGCGGACAGACCCTACTTTTTCTTGTGCAGCAGGGGTCGCCGACTTACGGGAACGCGATTCAGTAACTAGGTGTCAGGTCTCAGGTGTCAGGAAACCAAAAATCCTGACACCTAACTTCAGCATGGGCCTCGTTTGCCGGAAATAGGCTCAACTAGCAGCATTTAGGCCACTATTCATTATTTCGATGCGTCGCATTATTTCTTGACAGCCGCTTCTTTTGTTTATTAAATGGACCGTTTTTGAGACTAGGGCTGTTTTGCACAGTCTAAAACCGTTCACGAGAGGCGCCTTATGACGATGATGCGAAGTTTCGTGGTACTGATGCTGTTGGTGTTGTGCTTGGGTTCGCTTGCTTTCGCGCAAGGCGGAGCTACGGGCGCCATTAGTGGCGTGGTCCAAGACGCATCTGGAGCCGTGATCGCGAACGCCAAGGTGAACGTGACCAGCGAAGCGACGGGTGAACTCTTGCGCCAACTGAAGACGGATGCATCGGGGCTGTTCAATGCCACGCTGTTGCCCGTGGGCAATTACACGGTGGAAGTGAATGCGGCGGGCTTTCCTGTCACCAAGTTCCCGGGCGTTACGGTGCGCATCACGGAAACTACGCGCATAACGGCGACGGTTAAAGTGAGTGCGGTGAAGGAAGTTGTGGAAGTGCAGGCCGAGGCGGAGAGCGTCGATACGACGGATGCAACCACGGGAGAGGCCATCAGTTCCACAACCGTAAGCACACTGCCGCTGGCCACACGAAATTTTCAGCAGTTGCTCGATCTTTCGGCAGGCGCTTCCGCGGACTTGAACAGCGCTGCTGCGCTGGGCCGAGGCAATGTGCGTATCGACGTCAACGGTGGAAGAGAAGATAACAACAACTACCTGATCGAGGGAGTTTCGGCGTCTGACTACTCGTTCGGGGAACTCACGTTTACGCCAGTGCCAAACCCAGATTCGATCCAGGAATTTAAAGTCGGCACCAGCCTGTATGACGCTACGCAGGGACGCAATGGCGGAGGGAACATCAATGCCATTCTGAAAAGCGGGACCTCCGGTTATCACGGGGATCTTTGGGAGTATTTCCGCAACACGTCGCTGGATGCCAACGACTTTTTCATTGGGCGCTTCAGGCTGCAGCAGAACATTTTCGGCGGCGATTTCGGCGGTCCGGTTGGCCAAAAGGCTAAGTTCGGATACTTCTACGTGAACTACCAGGGAACACGCCAACGCAGCGGCGATTCGCTGGGAACTTATGTCAGCAACGCTATCGTTCCGGTGTTACCGACGGCGCGCGATCAGGCCACGCTGCTGAGCACCTTCTTTTGCGGAGTGGCCTGTAATGGAGCTACCGCTACGGCCATCGATCCCGTCGCACTGGCGCTGCTGCAGACGCCGGGCACACAGTTCGGGAAAGGGGTAGGGGGTGGCTGGCTCATTCCGAGCGTCGCGGGCACGCCCGGTTATACCTTCGATCCCTCCACCGGGCAATACGTGATCAACACGGGCACGGTGACGCTCAGCGTTCCGGGTCGCTTTTCCGACGATCAATTCACCGCCAACTGGGATCGCGATTTTAACAATGGCAAGGATCGCCTATCGTGGCGGTTCTTCTGGTCGGATTCCGAAACCTATGAACCCTTCGGCGCCGACAACCTGCAGGTGCAGACGGGCTATCCGGCGGTTGCCAGCAACCTGAATTTCCCGCTCGACATTCCGTTGCGAGGACGGTTTGGCAGCATCGCGGAGACCCACTCCTTCAGCAACGCGCTGATCAATGAATTTCGGTTCGGCTTGAACGTGATCAGCGACGCTCTGCAGAACGTTCCCGTCCCCGGGACCTCGCCTTCGGCGCTGGGCATCGACAACGGGTCGGGTGCGCCGGACATGTATCGGTTCCAGTTCGCCAGCGGCTTGCAAATTGGACCTTTTCCCAACCAATTGCAATCGGCGTTGTCGGATTCCTACGTCTATCTCGATACGGTCAGTTGGACGAAGGGGCATCATTCGTTACGCTTCGGCGCTGAAGTCGACCGCACTTCGATTCGCCGCAATCTCCCGGTGTTGGACAACGGTCTGCTGTTCTTCGTTCCTGGAGGCGTCGCTGGCCTCGACTATTGGCAGAACTTCCTGTTGGGGTCGGAAACGTTTGGTGAAGGTGGCGGCGGTGCAGCGAATCACGATTACATCATTCCCGCTTTTGCCGGGTTCGCGCAAGACGATTGGCGCGCGACACAAACTTTGACGCTGAACCTGGGGTTGCGCATGGAGTGGGTGGGCGCGGCTTACGACAATCTCTGCCACTTGGGCAACGCGATTCCCGGGAACGCCAATCTGACGGGCGTTGCGTTCGTCTATCCGAGTTGCGTGAGTAAGTTCGGTATTCCGGGCTTGAGCGGTACGCTGAACAGCGCCGCGCTGAATAACGAATATGCGAGAGTACCGGAACCGCGCATCGGCTTCGCCTATGACGTGGGCGGGAAGCATAGCACGGTGGTTCGCTCGGGCTACGGCATCTACAGCGTCCGCGAAGATATTGGCGCGGTAGACAACCTGTCGTTTACGGCTCCAATTTATCCGGTGCTCGTGACCGGCAACGCTCCCTATAACGGTACCCCAGGAACAGGCATGGCAGGCATTTTTGCGGGAGCACCACCCCTGGGAACGGTGAGCCCGGCTTTCTTGCCGACGCCCTCCATTCTTCAAAGCTTATCGAATGCGAACTGTCCCGCCGGGACACTTGCTGCGGTCCAGTGCCCAGTGTTCTCTGGCACCGCCATTGGCTTTATCAATCTGGCGGTTCCGCTGCACTGGGTTGTACCTACGACACAACAGTGGAACTTCTCGATCCAACACCAGTTGGGCAGAGATTGGGTGCTCGAACTCGGATACGTGGGCACCAAGGGCACGCGTCTGCGTTCTACCTATGATCCTGACCAACCGAGGCTGGCTAGCCCGTCCAATCCCATCACCGTGAACTGCGCTACCAACTGCTTAACAGGAACCGGCGGTCCAAGCTCAACTCAGATCACGACCAACACGGGAGCGACGGGTGCTGGCAATTTCGAGGCGCGGGCGCCGTACCTGGGGATTAATCCGCAGGCGTTTGAGGCGTTCTATCCGAACTCGGATTCCCATTACAACGGCTTGCAAGCGACCGTTTCGCACCACTTCTCGAAAGGACTCTATTTCCAAAGCGCGTACACGTGGTCGAAGTCGATCGACGACGTCTCGACTGCCAGTGTGGCCTTCCTTACGCGCGTGAACGATCAAAACTGCGCGGCGTGCTCGCGAGGTCTTTCTGACTTCGATCATCGCCATCGCTTTGTCACCAGCTTCAATTACGCGCTGCCTTTTATGGTAAACCGCAAAGATGCCATGGGATATGCATTTGGCGGCTGGGAGATCAACAGTGTGATCGTCGCGCAATCGGGTTCGCCCATCACGATTGCAGATTCGTCTGGCGGATCGGCCTATCAACTGGCCAGCCCGTCTTCAACGGCCAACTTCGCTCCCGGCTTCAATTGCGGAAACGCTCTGAATACGGGCGGCACCTTCAGCAAAGTCGCCAACTGGGTCAACCCTCTTGCTTATAAACCGGCGCCCGTCGTGCCAAATTCCCCGGACATGGCCACCGGCTACGGCGATTCTCCGCGCAACTGCATCATCGGCCCGCAGCAGGTGAACGTCGACTTCACGCTGGGCAAGGCGTTCAAGATCGGCGAAAACGGGAACCTGAGGTTCCGCACCGAGTTCTTCAACCTGTTCAACCATCCAAACTTCCAGAACCCGCAGTTTACCGGGAATGCGAACGTGGAGGCCGGTCCTGCCATTGGCGAGATCACCCAAAGCAACGGCACGCCGCGACTGGTGCAGTTCTCCTTGAAGTATTCGTTCTGATTTCGAAGATGGCGGAGGGAGCGCACATGCGTGCGCTCCCTTCTTGCTAACCCTTGGGGATAGACGCCGCCATTCTCTCTCACGGTACCGGGCTTCGCTCGCTCCAATCTCGGCTGGTTTCGGTTCCTTTCCGGCATAATCATCATCTGAGTATTAACCTGATCGGGTTCATCGCTGACAGTACAGTGAGTGTTAGGAGTGTATCGCTATGATCTTCTTACCTTGCAGGTCGAATGGTCGATTCCGCATCTTGCTTTTTCGTGTGGCTGCTTGTTTTTGCTTCGTGTGGGTTGCCGCTCTGGGCTTTGGACAACAAGTGGCACCGCAAACTTCAACTGCGGGCGGTGAGAACGGGAAGCCTGAGGCAGACAAAACTACCCACGATAAAGGCGACAAGGCCAGGGCGAGGGGAACTCGTCCGGAAGAACCGGCGCCGGTGTTGCAGCAGTTGAATTCGGCGATCGAGCAGCTTACGGCGCGGATTTCTCCGGCAGTGGTGCAGATACTGGTCACGGGGTATGGGACCGTCGACGAGAGCAGTCGCGGACAAACGGCGCTGATTACGCGCGAGCAGGCGATCGGGTCTGGAGTAATCGTGGACCCGGACGGCTACATCATGACCAATGCCCACGTGGTGGAGGGGGCGCAGCGGATTCATGTGGCGTTGCCTATGGCTTCGGTCGATTTTCCCGACCAGATTGCCCCGGTGGGCAAGCAGCGGATTGTTGAGGCACACCTTATCGGCCTCCACAAGGAGACCGATCTTGCTCTCATCAAGATTGATGAGAGTGGCCTGCCCACACTTTCGCTGGGCAGCCGCCGGCTGGTGCATCAGGGAGAATTAGTGTTTGCCATGGGCAGTCCCGAAGGACTGGCGAATTCTGTGACCATGGGCGTGGTGAGTTCGGTGGCTCGGCAGGCGGATCCTAATCGTCCCATGGTTTACATTCAAACCGACGCTCCCATCAACCCGGGCAATAGCGGGGGACCGCTGGTGGATTGCGACGGGTACGTGGTCGGGATCAACACTTTCATACTGTCGGCAGCGGGTGGCAGCGAGGGGCTGGGATTTGCGATCCCGGCGCGAATCGTGCAATTCGTTTACGAGAGCATACGCAAGTACGGGCACGTGCATCGCATCGAGGTGAAGGCAGGCGCGCAAACCATCACCGAGAATCTGGCCAAGGGATTGGGGCTGGCGCAAAATTGGGGAGTGGTGATCGATGACGTGACGCCGGGAGGTCCTGCGGAGGCGGGCGGGCTGAAGATCGGAGATATTGTGGTACGCGCCGACGGGCGCCCCATTGGCACGTTGCCCGCCTTCACGGCGGCACTTTATCTGCATCCGCTGGATGAATCGCTGAAACTGGAAGTGCTGCGCGGAACCGAACACAAAACACTTTACATCGCGGCGCTGGAGATGAAGGATCCGATGGATGCGCTGCCGGATCTGGCGAATACACGAGAGAACCTGGTTTCGCGGCTGGGGATACTGGCGCTAACCCTCGATGATAAGTTGCGTTCCATAGTGGGCGACCTGCGGATTCCCACCGGCGTCATAGTGGTGGGACGCGTAGCGAATTTTCTGAGTGCGACTACGGGCTTGGAGACCGGGGATGTGATTCACAGCCTGAACGGGAAGCCGGTCGACTCTTTGAATTCCCTGCGCGACGCGCTACGGGCGATCAAGCCGCACGATGCGGTGGTGCTGCAGGTGGAGCGCGGAGGGGGATTGCGCTGGCTGCCGTTTGAGATGGAGTAGCATGGGCACGAAATCAACTGCATCGAGTTTCCCACAGTGAGGGAGGGCCCTACGGTTCATCATCATCCACAAGGTTTGACGAACCGGCCACGCGTTCTTTTCGAGCCGCGCCCGTGAAGACATTCTAGCTGGCCAGTTACCCTGGACCGTCCTTGAATCGATCGCCGTCGCTGATGACCACCTGCTCCTCTGAGTTGGGTTGTTTTCTCACGATCTCACCGATCAGAAACAAGTCGGTCAACAACGCGCGGAGATGAATAGAAGCGTTCAGATTGTCAATCAACTGCGAACTGATGGCAGGCTGCGCCAGCACCAGTTCGATGGCGGCGAGGGAATCGCGAGCGTCGCGATCCAGTACCGCGCAGAACGCCAGGTATTTGTCGGAGGGCTCCAGCCCTTCCGTCTTGATTGCCATCGCGCAAGTCTCGGCGAGTCCGGTCAGGGCTTTCGCGGCGCGCTCCAAAAACCCGCGGACTTGTCCGCCCGATTTGCTGCCCTGGTCACTTGGGAGCCCTTGTGCCGCATAGGCGAGCATGAATTCGTAACACTCTTCTATCGCGTCGCAGCGATTCAATATCTCAGCCAGCATCGGTTAGCCCTCGACTTCCAACCCTTTGGATCTCGATGGTGAAGAAGATGGTGAAGAAGATGACGAAGCAGACGTGTCGACCACCCATCGCTTGGGATCATGCTCTTGCAAATAAAAATCGCGGTCCATCCAACCGAAAATCATTGACTTCGTGATCGGGAGCTTCTCCGGCCGCAGGCCGAAGTAAACGTGCATCATGACCAGAGCAATCAATCCTACGCCAGTCAGCCCGTGCAACACGTACATCAGTCCCCAGGTCAGATCGCCAAACAGATAGGGGTTGCGCGGAAAAAAGACCGTGCGCACACGAAACATCATGAAGACGCCCGTAGGAATCACGCAGAGACCGCACAACATTATGACGCCGTGGAAGAGCTTGTTCTCAAGCGGATACTTGGCGAACTTTTGCGGCGGCGGCGCGGC
>JBAWFQ010000087.1:0-17689 GCA_049592035.1 Terriglobales bacterium | reverse complement strand
TTCGCAACCTTCTGGCGTCCCTTCAACAGCCCGTACTCGCCGTTGATCGTTGCCGTGAAGGTCACCGACTGCCCGTACGTCGATGGATTCAGGCTCGAAGTAACCGATGTGCTTGAGGTCGCCGACGTGATGGTGAAGTTGTTGGTCTGCGGACTGCTCGAAGCGCTGTAGTTGCTGTCTCCCGCGAACGTGGCTGACTCGGTGTAGGAGCCCGGCATATCCGCAGCCGTGGGTGTATAGGTGTTGGTGCAGGTTATCGCGTCGCCGCTGGGCGCGCCGCAAGTCGTCGTTCCGTAGGTGCCGCTTGGCCCGTTGCCGCCGATGGTCACTGCGCTCGCCGTGGGCGCGGCACCGCTGCCCGTCCACGACAGCACGGCCGTGATCGTGATCTGCTGATCCGCGCCGTAGTCCTCCGAAGCCGGGTTCACGCTGGTCACGCTGAGCGACGTTGTGGCCTGGTTGACCGCCTGGTTCAGAGTGCCCGTGCTGCCACTGTGGTTGCTGTCACCCGAGTACGTCGCCGTAATCGTGTCGGTCCCCACTGCAAGGCTCGAGGTGGTGCAGGTCGCCGTTCCTGGATTACCTGTCGTCACCGGGGTCGTGCCGCAGCCGGTATTCGCGCTCCACGTCACCGTCCCGCTTACGTCTTGCGCTTTCGGGCCTTTCTTGCGGTTCTTCAACAGCCCGTACTCGCCGTTGATCGTTGCCGTGAGCGTTACCGACTGCCCGTAAGCTGACGGGCTGCCGCTGGAAGTAACGACTGTGCCTGAGGTCGCCGAACCAACCACCTGTCCGCCACTCAGCGTGCCCGTGCTGAAGGAGTTATTCGAGTCGCCTGAGTACATCGCTGTTACCGTATGGGTGCCGACGGCCAGCGTTGAGGTGGTGACCGAAGTGGCTGAACCCGAACTGAGCGCTACCGGCGAACCCAGGTTGCTGCCGTCGACCGTGAACTGGACCGTTCCCGTCGGGGAATTGCCTGTCACCGTCGCGGTGAAGCTCACAGCCTGACCATAGGTCGAAGGATTGAGGCTGGAGGAAATTGCCGTGGCCGTACAGACTTCAGGCGACCACGTGTTCGAACACACCAAGTTGTACGCGTTGACGCTGCCGAGTCCTGTGGCGAGGTCATAACCGGGCGCTGCTCCGTATGCTGGTTGGTACGATTGGGAGGATGTCCCTACGCTGGTGTTTGCTACGGCGATTGCGCCGCTGCCCACTCCGGTCAGCGTGACCGGAGTTTCCGGTTGGTAGCCCGAGCCCGCAGTCGTTATGGTGATGCCGCTGACGTAATTCGGCCCTTGGCCAGCGGTGGTTTGCGAGATTCGGATGTAGTCAGGTCCATAGAGGAAACCGGTGCCCCAGCTCACGTAGAAGTTGCCAGCATAGCCTGAGGTCTTCGCGGTCGCCGTGACTGTTCCTCTCGATGAGGTTGCCGTCGCGAAGGTGCTGCCGTTGATTGATGTCACCAGGTTCGAGGCTATGCTCGTGGTGCTCGTCCCGGTTAAGGTGTAGGTGGCCAGAACGTCGCCGTTGTTGTCTGTGAACGTGAGCGTTTGGCCCGCCACGGCGGAAGATTCGATCGCGATGCTCCAGACGGCTGTGGTAGACGAGCTGCTGACCGATGCTGTGCATGCCGCCTGAGTGCCGCCCGCCCAAAGAGTGGTACCGGTCGGCGTCACGTAGGGTGAATTATTGGTCGGCCCCGCAATGGCGCACGTAGGCGCGCTGGTATAACCGGTGCCGCCGTTGATCACCGTGGCGGCGGTGACATTGTCAGTACTGTCCACTCCGTAAGTGCCGCTGGGCTTGTAGCAGTGGGCTTCTTCCAATGTGCCATTATCCTCGCACGCCAGGTTGATGTCGCCTTGGGTTATGTCATTGAACACGCATGCGCTGGCCGGACCGCCGCTAGCGCTGGAGTTGCACGAGCCGCCGAGGAAGGTTCCGCCCGCCACGCCGTACTCGTTTTGCGCGATCTGGTAGTAGACGGGATTGGGGTTGCCCCAGTTCTGGCCCGTCTTTTGATTGACCAGCGCTTGAATTGCCGCCATGGTGGGAGAGGCGACCGAGGTTCCGCCAAATCCTGCCCAGGCGCTCGGGGCGCCGGTGCAGGGCGCCGACCCATCCGAGCTGTAGGCCGGGTCGGACCAGCAAATTACTTCGTAGTGCCCCCAAACCCCGTTGGCGGCAAACATCGAAACGTCGGGAATATCGCGCACGCCATCAGACGGCTGCCCATATACAGCTTGACTCCCTGCCAGCGAGGCCCCCGACTGCCAGGAGGGCTTGGCGTAACCTTGACACTCTGGGTCCGATAGGGCGTCACTGGACTGGTCCGCGCCGCCGGCTCCGGTAGCGCAATTGCTCGCGCCTCCGCTGCCGGCACCGGTACTTAGGTACGTACTGGAGGTGTCCCAAGAACTGTTGTTGCAAGTTCCGCTCGTTCCATAAGTTGTGAAGCTGTTGGTGAGGACATCGGAGATCAGAACACTGGCGCAGGCATCGTTCCATGGAATCTCAGGAACATACTGCAAGGCGGAGCCGTAGTACTGTGAGTTGGTCGCACTCCAGTAGGTGCTGAAGGAGGCTCCGGCTTCCTTCACATTATAGGTGTCCTCGAAATCGGTTCCACCCACGGATACGTTGTAGGGCGTTTCGCCCCATCCGGTAACGCCGAGGCTGGCGACATCATACTCGGAACCCACCGAGAAAAGGTTGGAGCAACTGGATGGACCTTCATCGCCCGAGGAAACGAAAACCGAAATGCCCTCGCTGGCCGCCTGCTGATAGGTGTTGTAGAAGGCCGCGTTCATCCCGGCGCCGTTAAAGGCTTCGCAGATGCCATAACTGACGCTGACAACGCCTGGATACGGTCCGCTTTCGTTAACCAGGTTTTGCAGGGCGATCTGGCCGCCGAAGCTGAACGTGCTCGACGCGCACGAGATCAGTTCGATGGCGGCACTGGGCGCGACGGCGCTGGCTACTTCCACGTCGATGGCCGCTTCGCCGTCGTCCCCGTTGCTGCCGGGATCGGTGCAACCGGGATGCGCTTCGGTGTAAGTCCCTAGAGGGAAGTTTTCGGACAAGCCGAAAGTCGAGCGGTACGTATTCCAATCGCTGGCGAAAGTCCCGCCGGTGGGGGTGTAGGTGTCGGTGTCCTCGACCAGCGCGATCGTTTGGCCCTGTCCCGAGATACCAGCGGCGTAGAGTGGATTCAGGTCGTAGATTGTCTCTGTGTCCTGCGGCGTGATGAAGTAGCAATCCGTCCCGGGTTCGGTTGGGAAAGTCGTGTCAGCGCAACCGGCAACGGTATATTGGGTCTTCGACCTGTACATGGGATGGGGCTTGAAGTCGTTGAGGGAGACAATCCCCTTTACCACCGGCGCCAGCGCCTCCGGAATCTGCGGGTCACTCATGTTGGAGATATGCTGTTCGCCGTTGACCTCAAGCTGGTGAATCTCAGTGTGGAAGGCTCCCTGGATTTGGCCCGCAGTACCCGAGAAGTCGATCAGCATCCGGCTGGGGTAGACCCTGTTCACGCGAAAGCCATGCGACTGGAGCCAACTGGTGATGGTGTCGATATCCTTCTGCGCCACGCCGAACCTTTGTCCAAATTTCTCGGCGGTAAGCCAATGGTGGAAATTGGGTGAGGTTTTATCGTTGAGTTCGTCAATCAGCTTGTCAAGCTCCTGTTCTTTCGCGGGAGAGCGCTGGAGCTGGAGGAACATGTGCTCGATGGCGAAACCGTCCGAGACCGCGCCGCGATCGTTCCTGAAGTTCGCCTCCGGGCGCGTGTTGCCCGCCAATTTCACCAGATTATTTTCGTCAATCTGCTGAGTAATGCGATCGGGAACGGACGCGGCATTGCCGCTTGCGAACATTCCCTGGGATACGGCCAGTAGCAAAGCAAAAATGGAGACGAAGAAAACTGGGCGGATGCGGCGGGCGTTTCTCATATAACTCTCCTTCGAGATGCCTTTGCTTGACGGTGCTCTCCCCGCAAAGCGGACGAGACACCTTTCAACTCTTTATTAAGGGCGTTAGTGCGTTGAAGCCTTAATGACCCGAAAAACAGCACGGAAGGAAGGGTGAAAATTTACCGAAGGAGAATTGAAATCGGTCAATCTCGCGGTTGCCTTACCGTGCTCTATTCCCTTCGTAACGTCAATCTTGGGAAGTGAGCCAACCCGAGCGGCCTAATTCTTGGCCGTCAGATCGAGCAACCCCTGGGGAGGGACTTTAAGCGACACATCGCCCGATTCAGCACCGGCGCTTATTACTGGCCCAACATCCGAAAGGAGGATGCACACGGGGCTCAACCGCAGGCGCAGTGACACTAAACCCAGAGGTTTGGGGCTGTCAAGGAGAAAATAGAAATTCACGTTTCTGCGACACATCGACCAGGCGCCGCGCAAAATTCGAAGTGACCGAGTTTCAAGCAATTGGGTCGCGCGATGCCATGATTCCTCAATATGTTGAGCCGTCTGTTCTTATGGCCTAAATGAAGGATTGACCTGTTTGTGCGTCCAGCTTAAGATGCCGAAGCGCTTTCGATCACGGTGCATCTGCCTCTGACGCGGGCGTTTTGCGTCGCGACGAATCCGCATAATCAGGAGCGCCGTTCATGGCGACTCAAAGATCCGAATTCACAGTTCCCGTGGCGGAATTTGCCGCAGCTTTGCTGGCGCGGCCGGAGGTGAGCCTTCGTGCGCAAGTGACGGCCGAACAGGTCGCGCAACTGCTGCCGGGCACGGCGGTCGTGGTGTACATCATCGAAGATCCGGACAATCCGGCATGGACACGCAAGGCGATCGCGGGCGAGATCGAAGTCGGCGGCACGCAGGAGTTTAGTGGCGGAACGCTAGGCGCGCTGGCGGAAAACAAAACGCTCATGGTATTCGAGGGGGGTGATCTGCAGCGAGAGGACTACGCTCACCTTGATATCCGTCGCACCGTGACTGCTCTCGCGTATATGCCTCTCCTCATGGACGAGGTTCTTGTCGGCGCCATTGAGCTGGTCAGCTATGAACAAGGGTTTCCGGAGGCTATGTTGGAGGCGCTGAACCAGGTCGCCGAACTTGCTTCGCCAGCCCTCGCCGCCGCCCGGTCCTATGAGAGCGAACGCAATGCCAGTCTGCATTCGATCAGCCGCGTGACCCAGATGTATGACCTTGAAAAGGTGTTCAACTCAACCCTCGAGATGGAGGAGTTGCTCGGGATTATTGCCAAGAAATTCCAAGAGGTGATGGGCGTCCAAGGTGTCAATTTGTGGATGGTAAATAACGACACCCTCGAACTGGTAAGCAGCGCAGGATACGATCCGACGGTGGAGTTGGGCAGAGCGCAGAAGCCGGGAGAAGGCATTGCCGGAGACGTCTCCGACAACGGCGAGCCCGTGCTGATCGACGATCCGGCCGACGAGCGCCTGCAGAATCGGAACGCCGGACACGAAGACGCGGAGGTGTTCTCGATCATCGCCAGCCCGCTCATGGAGCACGAGAATCTGGTGGGGGTGGTCGAGGCCGTCAATCGCCTGGACGGTGCGCCGTTCGACGAGGACGACCAGTTCCTGCTGACCAACATCTGCGAAACGGCCAGCAATGCTCTGCACAACGCCAGTCTGTTGCAGGCGGAGCGCAAGGTGGAAATCCTGGAAGCCCTGGTGAAGATCAGCGGTGAGATTACCTCCACCCTCGATCTGGACCGGGTTCTGGACGCGATTGTGAACGGGCCCAGCAGCGTAATCCCGTACGAACGAGCCGCCATTGCGCTGGAGCAGCGTGGCCGCTTGCGATTGAAAGCGATGTCGGGGACACCCAAGATCAACCCGCAGGATCCGAATGTAGAACGTTTGCAGGAGTTGCTGGAATGGGTGTCGCTGTCCCAGGAGCCTATTCTCGTCCTCCAGCACGGGAACGAGGTGGAGGACGAACGTCCCGAGACGCGTGCGAAGTTCGAGAAATACTTCGCCGAGAGCGGAATGCGGGCCTTTCATGCGCTGCCGCTAGCGGATGACGATGGCACGGTGGGCGTGCTCTCGTTCGAGAGCAGCGACCCGGATTTCCTTAACACCGCCCATCTGGAAATGATTAAAGTCCTCGCCGGACAGGCGACGGTAGCGTTACGCAATGCGTCGCTCTATCGTGAGGTGCCCTTTATCAATGTGCTCGAGCCGTTGCTCGAGAAGAAACGCAGGTTCATGGCACTCGAGAAGCGGCGGCGCACGGCGCTGGTCGCGGGTGCCGCGCTCGCTTTGCTTTTTCTCGCTGCTTTTCCTTTGCCTTTGCGGGTGGATGGTCCCGCGATCGTCACTCCCGCGCATAGTTCGCGTGTGCAGCCGGAGGTAGCCGGCGTTGTTCAGCAAGTCAACGTGCGCGAAGGCGACTTTGTTCAGCAGGGCGCGATCCTGGCTAGTCTCGCCGATTGGCAGTACCGCACCGAATTGGCCGCGGCACAAGCAAAATACGAAACAGCAGTGTCGCAGATGAACCGGGCGCTTGCGGCCAATGATGGCGGCGAGGCTGGAATTCTGCGGGCGCAAGCGGACTACTGGACATCTGAAGTCGCGCTCGCTCGGGAGCGCCTGGAGAAGACGGCATTGCGGTCGGCGATCGATGGCTTGGTCGCAGCTCCACATATCGAAGACATGGTGGGACGGAGTTTGAGTCCGGGCGATGCCTTCGCGGAAGTGGTCGATACTTCGTGGGCAAATGTGGATGTGTCGATCGATGAGAGCGATGTTTCCTTGCTCAAGGCGGGCGACAAAGCTTCGGTGAAGTTGGAGGCTTTCCCCAGCCGCACGTTTCGCGGCGAGGTCTTTATCGTAAGCCCCAAGAGCGAGGTCGAAGGCACCGAGCGTTTCTTCTATGCCCGGGTCCGCGTGCCTAACGGCGATGGTCTGATCCGCGCCGGAATGCAGGGCCGGAGCAAGGTTTCCACCGGGTGGGCCCCAGCCGGGGAGGTGATTTTCCGGCGCCCCGCGATGTGGCTCTGGTCAAAGATCTGGTCTTGGTTCGGCTGGTGATGGTTCGGGCGGTATGCGATCCAGTTCGTAATCCGAAGGGGGCACTATGACGCAATGTGGACTGGCTTTGACAGTGGCAATGGTGCTGGCCGTCACTGGTTGCGACAAGAGCAATCAGCCGGCGACGGTGGTTGCGGCGCCTCCTGCCACGGCGGAGAATGTCGCGCGCTCTGCGCAGTCCACTGCGGAAGCCAGTTTTCTCGCTACTGGCCCCATCGTGGTTGAAAACCAGATCGACGTGGTAGCCCTCCGAGCAGGCGTCATAACCGGGATCACGGTCGATGTCGGACGAGCCGTAAGAAAAGGAGAAGTTCTGGCCACGCTGGACGACCGGCAACTCGCGGCGGAGCGTGATGCCGCCCAGTCCAAGGTGCTCAGTTCCGAAGCCAATCTGAAAGATTGGGAGGCCGAGACGGGAGTGGTCGACGCTGATTTGCGGCGCGCCCAGGCGATGCGGGACGCCGGCATCAACACCGTTGAGGAACTCGACCACGCTCGCTACAAGGTGATCGGATCGCAGTATGAGATCGAAAAGGCGAAACAGGACTTGAGCACTGCTCAGCACAATCTTCGCGCTCTGGAACTGGAAATGGAGAAGACCCGCATCACCGCGCCTTTCGAAGGAATCGTCGCTCGGCGCTACACGCGCACGGGACAGAGCGTGGCGGTAGGCGACCGACTTTTCTGGGTAACTGCGGTGGCGCCCCTGCTCGTGGAATTCACTCTGCCCGAGCGCTTCATCAGCGGCGTGAAGAACGGGCAAACCGTCACGGTTACCTCGGCGGACGGCTCCCCGGCGGTGGAACATGCCGCTAAGGTGATCGATGTCAGTCCGGTTGTGGACCCGTCAAGCGGGACTATTGAAGTGCGGGCGCAGATTGAAGGCCCGGCTCCTGATTTGCGGCCCGGGATGCTCGCCAGCATTCGCGTCGCCGTAGCGCGATGAACCCCGATGCAGGGGACCCAGCATGAACATAGTTGAAGCGCTCAATGTCGCGTTACCCGAGATCCCGGAACGGCTGGCGCGTCAAAAACGCATTCCCAAGATGGATCCGCGGCTGGTCGCCCGTGAGCATGTATTGGATGGCGTCAGGGTGGTGCTTGTCCTAATTCCGGGTGGTCACGGGTATTACACTCTACCGCCGGTGAATTGGGAATTAATCCAGCTTTTTGACGGAGAACGGACGTATGAAGAAATAGCCGAACTCTTCGCCGCGCGCACCGGTATGGCTGTCTCCGGGGACTGGGTGCTGGAGTTTGCCAACGACAATGCCGACGCCGCGTTTTGGTCCAAGACCTTACAGGAAAAGAACGCCCGTTTTCGCGAAGAGCTGGCGGAAAAGCGGCGCGCCCGCACCTCAAAGAAATCAAAGTGGAGCAACCTGGCTGAGATCACGTTCCCGGCTTGGGATCCGGACGTTGCGCTCACCAAAGTCCACGAGCGGGTAAAGTTCATTTTTACCTATCAGTTCCTCCTGGTGAGTCTCGCCATGTTCGCGTTCGCGGCGTATGTACTGGTAAGCCACTGGACGGAAATAGGACAAGACAATCTCGAGTTCTATAACTTCACCCACAAGAGTCTGGCCGACATCATCGAGTTTTGGGTGCTGGTGTGTGGCCTCGCCTGTATTCATGAGTTCTGCCACGGGTTGGGCTGCAAACACACCGGGGGAGAATCGCACGCCATGGGGTTTTTGCTGATCTATCTATCCCCGGCCTTCTACTGCGACACCACCGAAGCATGGGTCTACGGCAGCAAATGGCAGCGAATCGCGACCATCGCCGCGGGAGTCTGGTCCACCATGGTTATTTACTCGATCGCGAGCTTCGTATGGTGGGGGACGGCGGTTGACAGCACGCTGCACAACTTCTCCTACATCGTGATGCTGGCGTCCGGCATACTTGGTGTCCTTATCAACGTCAACCCGCTCATCAAACTTGATGGCTACTACATGTTCACGGAGTTGCTCGACATCCCCGACCTGAAGGAAAACGCTACCCTCTATGTAAACAATTGGGTAAGAAAAAACATTTTTCGTTTGCCGGTTGAAGTACCGTACGCAACCTGGCGACGGAAGCTGCTTTATGTGCCCTACACGCTGGCTTCCGGCGTCTACAGTTACGGGTTGCTCTACGTTGTGGTCACCTTTGTCTACAATGTGATTCACCGCTATAACCCTGAGTGGGCGTTTGTCCCCGCAGCCTTGCTCGCCATAGTTATCTTCAAATCGCGCATCCTGACGCTCTGGAAATTTATGAGACTTCTCTATCTGGACAAGAAAGACCGTGTAAAAGCGTGGTTCACACCCCGACACAGCGCAGCTTTTGCCTGCTTGAGCCTGCTGGTTGTGCTGGCGCCGGTGTGGCGAGAAACGGTGGAGGGACGGCTGGTACTCGAACCCGTGCAGCGTGCCGTGGTAAGGGTTGAGGTTCCAGGAACGGTGATGCAAACGAATGTCGATGAAGGCCAAAATGTATCGACTGGCGCTCCGCTGCTCCGGCTCCGCAACCTGGGAATGGAGTCCGAAGCGGCGACAGTGGCTGCGGACCTCCGGCTCGCTTCAGCTCGGGTCCTCCAAGCACAAATCGGACATAAAGACTTTGCGACTGCCGAACATCACCGCGAAGAATTGACTGCACACGACCGGGCCTTGCAGGAAAAAATGAGCCAACTCACCGTCTTGAGCCCTATCGCAGGTACAGTCGTCACTCCCAGGGTGCATGATTTGCTGGGCGCGTACTTGCCGCCCGGAAATGAAGTAATGGAGATTGCGAACACTTCCATGCTTCAGGCATTGGTCTACATTTCAGCAGCGGACGTCGGCAAGGTTCGGGTCGGAGCACCCGCAGCTCTGCGCCTGGATGCCCGGGCTGGGTCGATTTTCGGAAATGTCACCTTCCTGGCTCCGGCCTCTTCCGAGGCGGAAAAAGGACTCTTCAACGGGCAGGAATACAAGGGCATCGAGTCATCCCACTACTACGTCGCTAAGATCCCGGTGCCCAATTCTGACGAAGCACTCAAAGATGGTTTCACAGGGACTGCCAAGGTTTTCGTCCGCCGGCGCAGCATTGCCGGATTCGCCTGGCAAGGTGTCGACGACTTCCTCCGACGTAAGCTCTGGTAATTCAAGCGCAAATACGAAGAGGCTACGGAGAACCGTAGCCTCTACAATGCGGTCGTTTTCCAGCTAGATCAGCTTCTGCGGCGTCAGCTTCTGTGGTGTCAGCTTCTGCGGCGTCAGCTTCTGCGGCGTCAGCTTCTGTGGCGTCAGCTTCTGCGGTGTCAGCTTCTGCGGCGTCAGCTTCTGCGGCGTCAGCTTCTGCGGCGTCAGCTTCTGCGGTGTCAGCTTCTGCGGCGTCAGTTTCTGCGGCGTCAGGACAAATCTGTTCGGACTAGCGATCTTGGTGGGGTCCACGCTCGTGGCCACTAGGGCTTTCTTAACCGTTGTCCGCGTGCCAATCAAAGACTTCTTTTGAATCGCCATTTCTATCTCCTAAGATTTTGATTTGTCCTGCTCGGTCCTGTATAGAGCAGATTCAATACCAAACTGGCGAAATGCCTGGGACCTGTATCAAGCTATTGTCCCCTCAGATAGTTACCTCATGTCCAAGGGAAAAAGAAACAAGCATCCGGCAAACTGAAATTTCGAAATGTATTAAATATTAATCTAATACAGTTTATATTTTAATCCATTTTTCTTTGGGGAGGACCGCGGGGTTGAATTTTTCAATCCTTGCCAATGCGGTATTTGCGGCACAGATAGTGCATTTTCTGTTTATCAACTTGCAGCAGCCGCGCTGCGCCGATCTTGCTGCCTCCCGAGCGCCGGAGCGCCGCCGTCAGGTAGGCAACCTCGATCTTCGCGATTTCCTCATCAAAATTGACGCCCGCTTCGGGAATCAGCAGAGATTCCTGGCTAGTTGCACTGTTGTAAAGAAGCCGCTGCGGCAGATGTTGGACCTTGACCACGGGTCCGTCCACCATGAGCACCAGCCGTTGCACCAGGTTTTCCAGTTCGCGCACATTGCCCGGCCAGTCGTCCTCCTCCAGAATCTGCATCACTTCCGGGTCCAACCGCTTCAAAGCAACGTTGTTCGCGCCACAATAGAAGCGCAAGAAATGATCCAGCAGCAGGGGGATGTCTCCAGGACGGTCGCGCAGCGCCGGCAGAACAATGGGCACGACATTGATGCGGTAATAGAGATCTTCGCGGAAACGGCCGGTTCGTACCAGTTCCTCCAGGTCTTCGTTGGTAGCCGCGATGAGGCGGAAGTCGATCTTCCGGGCGCTCTGTCCCCCGATCCGGGTCACGGCCCGGTCCTCCAGTACGCGCAGTAACTTGGACTGCAGGGCCAGACCCAGCGTGGCAATCTCGTCCAGCAATAGCGTACCGGTGTGCGCCAGTTCAATATGACCGGGCCGGGCCGCACGGGCATCTGTAAAGGCACCCTTTTCGTGTCCAAACAGCTCGGTCTCGATCAGATTCTCTGGTAAAGCCGCGCAATTGATACTGATAAAAGGCTTTTGCGCGCGCGGCCCCAGCGCGACAATCGCCCGCGCCACCAGTTCCTTGCCGGTTCCGCTCTCCCCCCGGATGAGCACGGTGCTGGTGCTCTCGGCGACGCGGGTGATGGCGTCGTAAACCCGGCGCATGGGCTCGCTGCCGCCAATCAGTTCGCAAAAGGACTCGCGCTCGGCCTGCCGGTTTTGCTGCTGCCGGCACTCGATCTCCAGCGCTCGTTTCTCCAGCGCCCGCTTCAATACACTTCGTACTTCCTCGAAGTTGATGGGCGCCACAAAATAGTCGTCGACAGTAGCGGCAACAGCCTGTAGACGGAGGTTGCGACTATTCGAGCGCGTCAAGCCCACCAGAACCAGGTCGGGTGCCAGGGCTCGCAATTCGGCAAGCGCGCTGATGCCATCTTTGCTGCGTTCTCCGACCGTGTCGAGGTCGAGCAGCACGGCGTCCAGCGGCTGCTGGTTAATCAAAGCCGTCAGTTCATCCCAGGTCTGAAGCACGAGCAGGTCATGCTCGCCTGAGAGATAAGTCTCGGCTTCGGGACGCACCCGCTCGTCGGTGGTGACGATGACTACAGCGAAACGGGCTGGTTCAGTGCGGGAACTCGGCGTTGGCATGACCCTTTCCTCTTTCCTGGGCGCCACCGATTATGTCAAATTTTCGACCCTTCAGGATGAAATATTTATTCCCATCCAATTCCCGCGTTTCTGCGCCGAGCCGCCACACCAATGTCCCGAACGATTCCGAGAACGCCCGCGCACTTGCAAAACCCGACCGCTTCCCGTAACTTGGGACGCGATCTGGATCGCCACTTTTCATTGGCCCGGGATCGCCCCTGGTCTCGGCGGAGGATAGTTTGGACATAAACGTCCGTAAGCGTTCGCAGGTGCAGGTCGTTCAACTTCGGGGACCCCTCAGAATGGGCCCCGCCGTCGACAGCTTGCGCCAAATCATGGAGGAAGCACTCGGCAACGGAGACACTCGGATTGTCCTCAACCTCGCCGAAGTTTCCATGATTGATTCCAGCGGAATTGGTTTACTGGTACGATTTCTGGCTTCGACCAAGCAGCGTGGAGGGAACATCAAGCTCGTACAACCCAACAAATTCGCGGTGCAGACGTTGCGTTTGGTGGGCGTTCTTAACCTATTCGAAATTTTCGACGACGACGACGTGGCGGTGGAGTCTTTCGCTTGAATTGCCCTCCCCTTTTGTCGGATTTCGAGAATGAAACGAGCCTTCATGTCGACTGAGTCCAGCAGTGGCCCAGAAAGCAGCGCATTATCCGAATTGCTCGACCTCAGCATGCCTGCCAATTCCGAGGCAATCGCTACTGTCGTGGACACCATATCTGAAACCTTAACGCAACTGGAAGTACCCGAGCAGAAGCGGTTTGAGGTTGCGCTGGCAGTTCAGGAGGCCTTGGCCAATGCAGTTGTACACGGATGTGGTAACGACCCATCGAAACAAGTTCGGTGCCGGCTGAAGTCTGATCCACACGGCCGAATCGTAATTATCGTGACCGATCCCGGACCAGGGTTCAGTCCGGATCTTCTATCCGATCCAAAGCGGCGTGAGAACCTGTATGCCGACCACGGACGCGGGGTTTACCTGATCCGCCAACTAATGGACGAAGTTCATTTCGAGCATAGTGGAAACGAAATCCGGATGTGGAAGTACTAATTAAGGACCTCACTCCGCAGTCGTTACTCACCCTGAGACGAATCCGCGTGCCACCAGTGCGGGCCGTATCAGTAACCTACGCATCGTCGACACGGTGCTGTGGCAACGAGCGTCACGGCCACGCTGGCCGTGAGCCGAACAGTTCCTGGTTTGGGCTCTGTCCGCGCTCTTGCGACGCCACTCTGTTTTCCATCTGATTACGCTGGCCATTGGCGCAATTGAGTCTATCAATGGGACAGCAAATCGCAAGCCTCGAAGGGCGCGCCGTCCTGGCGCTTCCCCGTCAAGCAAGCGTTGACGCTTCTCGATGTGATTCCGCTTGCGGCCGGTTGGAAGAGCATAACCAGAGCTGGCTGGCCGCTATGCTGGACGTCTTCTACCTCCGTGCTTTCCGGCACGGCTTTGCCCGGGCCGAAGTGAAGGCTGGTGCGATCGACTTGCTCCGCGCCGAGAAAGGGCGCGTTCCATAAAATTACCTGCAGCTTTTGGCCGGTTGGACGGATGGAGATTCGCGCGAGCAGGTGTCCCCAGACCTGCACGTTGATTCGGGCCGGAGACTGCGACGTGAAGGCCTTCTCGAATTTTCCGGCACTGGAAAAGACGCGGAGTTGCTCGGCGTCTGAAGGGGTTGCAAGGTTGTACCAGGCGCAGCCGGAGTTGAGTTCGGCGAAGACGCCAAATTGAATACGCACTCCGCTCGGGACGGACCACCTGAGGTCGTTGAAGTCAATTTGCCAGGTGGGCGATCCGTGGATCTGCGGGCCGCTCGCTATCTCAACGTCTCGATTGCCGGCGCTATTGGAGCCGGGCTCGAGGCTTGTGGATTTCAGAACTGGCAGATTGTGGCAATCGCAATCTGCGCCCGGCGGTTGGTTGGGTTTGGGTAGATCGGGCGCGATCCCACCGAGTAGGCTGATTTTCTTGACGAGATCGCCGAGAGCGCGGGGCGACGGTGCCTTGGGATCGGCGACGGCCCAGAGACGAATGCGATCGATGATCCAGTCTTCTTTCGCGGCGCCGATTACGAAATCGTCTGCGATAAAGGCATCGGTCCGTTTGGTCAGGCCGAGGGATTGGACAGACTCGGCGGTGGGGGCTCGATCAAGAATGAGGATCTGTTGCGCGGAAATATCCGCGACGAAAGCAGCGCAGGCAAAGAGGAATGCGAGAAGCTTCAGCATGGGATCAATGCCCACTCACATTATAGAAGGGGAGGGGTTCCGGCGGACCGGAACCCCTGTTGAGTGCCAAGTTGATGGTGCAACTACTGCCTACACGTTGGCGCCGTCGGCTGCTTTCAGCACACCACGTATTACTATCTGTGAACAACTCTTTAGTGCAGAATCTTGAACTGTCCCTGATACGCAGGGAACGAATCTCCATAAATGGTGATGGCGTAGGTGCCAGCAGCTAAGCCGGCGGCAAGATCATGTTCATACTCACCTGGCGCTATCTCCTTGAATGCCCTGGTTTTTGCATAAACGATCGTCTGGGTCGGATTGCCTTTCGCGTCGGCAATCATTTCCACAGAAAGGCCCGCCTTGGTATGGGTGACCGGTTTTCCGTTGGCCACCGAAGTCAATCGGAATACAATCGGAATCAGCACGCCGTACTCATAATTCCTCGGAAGCTTCGGTTTTAGAAGGTCGAAGTCAGCCGCGCCTTGCGGGCCGGTGGCGCCCAGATCGACGGCTATAAATTCCGAGAAGCCTTGTGTTTTCCCCTTCACGTTGACATCAGAAAATCCGCTGAAGATGTTCTGCCACATATTCTGGCCGATTGGGGTGGTCAGATAACCGGGATTGGTGATCGCTTGCCCGGTGGTAAAGGTCGTCTGCACTACAATTGTCGGTCGAGGTTCACTCGGACAGCTTATCGGGTTTCCATTGTTGTCCGAACATGTCACCTGATCGTCTATGCAGTTGCCTGCCCCGCCGCCATAAACGATGCAACTGGCATTGGCAAACTTAGTGCCTGCGACTCGCTGCTGAAACTGGGCCTGTGTAATCTCGACCGCCGTAATCGTCATGTTCACGTTGGAGAACTGCGTGCCGGGTGGATACTGCACCGCATAGGTGTTAGACCCGAAATTGAAATTGTTCTGCTGGGTCGGGCTCAACGGCTGGGTGATCTGGAGCGTCTGTTGAGGGGCCGAGGCAATCGCGATGCCGGTCGGAGCATTGCCGACCTGCACTGTTCCCGCAATCGTATTGCTGGCCGTGGCAATCACGGAAACCGTGTTTGCATTCAGGTTGGTGACGTAAGCAGAAGAGCCGTCCATAGTGAGCGCCACCTGGACCGGGTTATTGAAACCCGACACCATACCGATCACGGTGCCAGATTTAGTGTCGATCACCGAGACATTATTCGATCCGCTGTTCGCCACATAAACCGTGCTGTTGTCCGGCGTAAAGGCGGCGCCGAAGGGGCTGGTTCCAACCGGAATGGTCGCCGTCACCTTATTGCTGGCGACCGAGATCACCGAGACGTTGTTGCTCCCCGCGTTTTCGACATATGCCAACGCGCTGTTCGGACTCACCGTTACCCAACGAGGCCCGGTGCCTACGGGGATGGTTTGAACCACCGTGTTGCTTGCCACCGCGATCACGGAAACCGTGTTGGAGGCGGAGTTAGTGACGTAGGCGAACGTTCCGTTCGACGTCGGCGCCATCGCCACGCCCACCGGGCTGCTTTGTACCGGGACAGTGGCGACCACCGTCTGCGTAGCCGTGTTAATCACCGAAACCGTGTTGGAGGATCCGTTCACTACGTAGGCCTCAGTACCGTCTGGAGTGAAAATCACACCCAAGGGCGATGATTGAACTGGAATGGTGGCCACTACGCTGCCGCTCGCAGCGTTAATCACAGACACACTGTTTCCCTGATTGTTGGTTACGTAGATCTGTGTTTGGTCGGGAGAGATAGCAGTTCCCCAAGGCCCAGATCCCACGAGTATGCTGTCTGACACCTGCCCGGTAGGAATGTTAATTACCGAGATCGTATCGCTGCCGTTGTTGGCCACGTAGGCAAACGGTCCATTCTGGGTAATGGCGAGTGTCTGCGGTGGCGAGGTTGAAGCGGAGAAGTTGCTGTCGCCACTGTAAACCGCGGTGATCGAGTAGATTCCCACTGCCAGGCTGCTGGGGTTGTAATTAAACGTCCCGACTCCGCCGCTCAGCGTAGCCGTTCCCACCTGGGTTGAACCGTTGAAGTACGTGACAGTTCCGGTGGGCGTGCCGCCGCCCGAAACCGGGGTGACCGTTGCCGTCATCACTATCGGCCCGACCGAGCCCGCGGGGATGCTCGAAGGCGAAAGAGTCAGGCTGGTTGTGGTAGGTGTGGTGCCAAGACTGGTGACCACAATGCTGCAACTGGCGCTGGCTGTGTTGCTCTTCGAATCCACGACCTGGGCCGTGAAGTTGTACGTGCCCTGCGTCGTCGGCGTGCCTGTGATCGCCCCCGTCGATGAGTTAAGCGAGAGCCCCGGAGGCAGCGCGCCGCTGATGATGGAGAACGTGTACGGAGCGACTCCGCCGGCGGCACTGAGCACCGAACTGTATGCGACTCCCATTTGCGCCGTTCCGGTTGGACAGCTCAGCGAAAGCGCTGGCGACGAGACCACGATGCTGCAACTGGAAGTGACTGTGTTGCCCTTCGAGTCCACGACCTGGGCCGTGAAGTTGTACGTCCCCGCCGTCGTCGGCGTACCTGTGATCGCTCCTGTCGATGAGTTAAGCGAGAGTCCCGGAGGCAGCGCGCCGATACTAATCGAGAATGTGTAGGGAGCGACTCCGCCGCTAGCTACCAGTGCCGAGCTGTACGCAACGCCCACTTGCGCCGTCCCGGCTGGACAGCTCAGCGCGAGAGACGAGACCACGATGCTGCAACTGGCGCTGGCGGTGTTGCCCTTCGAGTCCACTACCTGGGCCGTAAAGTTATACGTCCCCGCCGTGGTCGGCGTGCCTGTGATCGCTCCGGTCGAAGTGTTGAGCGTCAAGCCCGGAGGCAGCGAGCCACTGGTGATCGAGAACGTATAGGGAGCGACTCCGCCGCTGGCTACCAGTGACGAGCTGTACGCAGCGCCCAATTGCGCCGTCCCGGTTGGACAGCTCAGCGCAAGTGCCGACGACGAGACCACGATGCTGCAACTGGCGCTGGCGGTGTTGCCCTTCGAATCCACGACCTGGGCCGTGAAGTTATATGTCCCCGCCGTGGTCGGCGTGCCCGTGATCGCGCCAGTCGACGTGTTGAGTGTCAAGCCCGGAGGCAGCGAACCGCTGGTGATCGAGAACGTGTAGGGAGCGACTCCGCCGCTGGCCGTTAGTGCCGAGCTGTAAGCAACTCCTACTTGCCCCGTGCCGGTTGGACAGCTCAGCGTGAGCGTGGCCGGCGAGACCACGATGCTGCAACTGGCGCTGGCGGTGTTGCCCTTCGAATCCACGACCTGGGCCGTGAAGTTAT
>JBAWFQ010000086.1:0-41878 GCA_049592035.1 Terriglobales bacterium | reverse complement strand
AAGAACTGAATTCCGAAGTCGAACTCCTGCGCGACGAGGATCTGCTGAAGCAAGTTGTGAAGCTGGCCGGAATTGTTCCGGCGGACACGCCGGATTCCGAGCGCCCATCGGAGATCGAACACGCGGTGCGCAAACTGTCGCGGCGCTTGGATGTCGAAGCTCTGAAAAAGTCGAACCTGATTCAAGTCAGCTATAAGGACACGAGCGCGGAGCGAGCCGCTCGAATACTGGCGGCGCTTTCTACCGTCTACATGCAGCGGCACACGAATTTGCAGCGGCCGCCGGGAGAGATTCAGTTCTTCGATCGACAAACCGCGGTTTACGAAAAACGATTGCATGAGTCGGAAAGCGAGCTGGTGCACTTTACTCGCGCTCGGGGAGTGGTTTCGGCGGCGCTGGAACGGGACATCGCGCTGCAGAAGTTAGGAGAGGCGGACGCGGCCTACCGCCAAACCGACCAGGACCGGGTCGAGACAGAACATCGGATTCGAGCGCTGGGCGAGCAGATCAAGTTGTTTCCTTCCCGGTCGGTCACGCTCAAACGCTGGGCCGATAATCCGGAGGTTCTCGAAAAGATGAAAACGCACTTGCTGGAGCTCCAGCTCAAGCGCACCGAACTGCTCACGCGCTTTGAACCGTCGTACCGGCTGGTGCAGGAGGTGGAAAAGGAAATCACGGACACGCAAACTTCGATTGGCGCTGAAGCGCTCACCCCGGTGCGCGACGAAACCACCGATAAGGATCCCAACTACGAATGGGCGCACATGGAATTGGAGAAGGCCCAGGTACAGGAGGACGGGTTGCGGGCTCGGCAAGCGGACGCCGCGGTTCAGGTGGCAACTCTGCGCAAGATTGCGCAGCAACTGCAATCCGACTCCGTCGATCAACAGGACCTGATGCGCGCGGCCAAGGCCGACGAAGACAATTATCTGCTCTACCTGCACAAGCGCGAGGAGGCGCGCATCGGCGACGCGCTCGACGAGGGTCGAATCCTTAACGTGGCCATCGTGGAACCGCCCGTGGCTCCGGCCCTCCCGCAACACAACATTTTCCTTTACTTCGGGCTCGCTTTCGGGCTGGCGATGGCGTTCACCGTTGGCATCGCGTTCACGACCGAGTACTACGACCCGACGATTCGCACTCCCGGCGAAGCGCAGCGCCTCATGGAAGTGCCGGTGTTGGCCTGGCTGCCGGCCGCTGCGGCCACGGTTTTGCCTCCGCTCAATGCAAGAAGCGATGGGCCTAAGGTGGTCATCCAATGACCACTCTTCTCGGGCTTCTTGCAGAGCCTCCCGTTGGGGCGAAGCAGTCGCGTGCGGCCTCGGTCCGTGAAAGCAAAATTCACGAGTCCCAGATTCACGGCACCGAGATTCCGGAAACTCAGGTTCGCGCGCAAAGTCAGTGTAAAGCGGTTCCGGGGGCAATCTCCGTTCACAAGGAGCAGATTCATGCCCTGGTTCACCAGCTCTTTTTCCGGCATGAATCGGGGCCGGTGAGGCATGCCGGATTTGCCCCGGTCGAAGCATCCGCGGAGACGGCGACACTGTGCCTCGAGGTTGCCAGCGCTTTGGCAGAAGAAGACCGGTACGACGTCGGGCTCATTGACGCCAACCCGGATGCGATGTTTCTGCAAACCCAGTTGCAGATTGCGTCTCCGCATCGGGCAGAGAACACCTGGCCGATCGCGCGACGGCTGTGGATGGTCCCGCGCCAGAGTTGGCTGGGAGACGCCCGTGAGCGGCGGATCACCGATCAGAATCTGTCGCGGCTTCGCGAGCTGACGGCGGAATTCGATTTTTCTATTCTGTGGTGCGCCCCAGTCTCCTGGCTTACCGCGAGTATTGGCCGATCTTGCGATGGTCTGGTGCTGGTGCTGACGGCCAACAAAACCAGACGTCTGGTGGCCGCGCAAATCAAGGATCAGCTCAGCAAGGCACAAGTCTCTCTGCTCGGGACCGTACTAGCGGAGCGCCGCTTCCCTGTGCCACAAGGCCTTTATCGGAGTCTGTGAATCTTATGGCCGAAATGACTACAACTCGACGCTGGACCCCCGAACCCAAGGATTCCCCCTCGCTGTACGCCCGGATGATTCTTGGGACTGCTGCCATGCCCCTTCCCAGGATCTCAACCACGACATCTACGCCAACCAGCCGCGAACCCGTAACTCCGATTCCAGGTAGAGAAGAAACCAGGGTCATGGGGCTCGCTCGCCCGCGACCGCCAACTCAGCAAATCTCACGACAAACGGTCCTCGATCGATTTACGCTTTGTCAGTTGGTGGCAGCCGATTCGACCGTTCTCATACTCAGCGGCGCCGCGGCCGCCCTCTTTTTTCCCGCCTGGGCAATACCGCTGGCTTCTCTGCCCATTTTTGCGGTTCTGGTGGAGCTCTTCGGCTTCTGTGAGGGAATCTACCAACGTGCCGGGGATCCATCGCCGGCCGGGATCGTCTCAGCCCTGACGAGGTCAACTCTATTGGCGGCTGGACTGATCTTCATTGCGGCCTGGGGCGGAATCAGTCTTCTGAACGCCGCCAGAATTTTTGCGATTGCCCTGGCTGCACTTGCGCTGGCGCGCAGGATGAGGCAGATGGCGTGGAGATGGCGGCGGCGAGAAACAGAGTCGCGCAAGATCCTGATTATTGGCGGGGGGCCAATTGCTCAGTCCATCGCGCAGGCACTGCGCAACGATCCTCTCCGCCGCTCCACCGTGTGCGGCTTTGTGGATAACGACTTGTCTCTTTCCCCAACTGTACTGGGGAGAATCGCCGATCTGGACTGGCTGGCGCGGGCCGAATTCATCGATGAAGTCATCCTCGCACTTCCGGGACAGCCTGCCCATGCGCGTGAGGCTGCTGAGGCCGCGTTTCGCAACCATCTTGACATTCGCGCCGTACCCGACCTGCCCTCGGGTCCGTGGCCCGACTCGGCGATCGATCGCATCGGAGAAGTGCCGGTGGTCACTCTGCATCGCGAATCTCTGCCGAACGCCGCGCTTTTTCTGAAGCGTGCGCTCGATATTTGCGGAGCGGCATTCGCTCTGGCGTTGGCGAGTCCTCTGATGGCGATCATAGCCCTGCTCATTCGGATGGACTCGCCGGGGCCGGCTCTCTACTCCGCGGAACGCATCGGCGCCAAAGGCCGGCGTTTCCATTGCTACAAGTTTCGCTCCATGGTGACGGACGCCGCACAGCTCAAGGAAGACCTGCGCGCCCGCAACCAGAGACAAGGCCCCATCTTCAAGATCGACGACGACCCCAGAGTCACCCGCATCGGCCGTTTCATCCGCCGCTACAGCCTCGACGAACTGCCCCAGTTCTGGAATGTGCTGCGCGGGGAGATGAGCCTGGTCGGGCCGCGGCCTCATCCCGTCGACGAGGTCAACCACTACGAACTTCACCAGTTCCGGCGCCTGGACGTGAAGCCCGGCATCACGGGGCTGTGGCAGATTACGGCGCGGCATTGCCCGTCGTTCGAGCTCAACATGCACCTTGATTTGACCTACATCGAGAACTGGAACCTGCGTCTGGACCTGCTCATCCTCGCCAAGACGGTTCGCGTTCTGTTCGCGCCGGAAGGAGTTTGACCTTCGCATGAACAGCAGCGCCATGACTAACGCGATGAGCAGCCGCGGCCTCGTCTGGGATAGTGACGACAACCGACTTTGGCGCGTTGCCGGTCTGGCGCTGCGACCGCTTCACCTCGGCATAGCTTTTCCCTCCATTCTTTATGTGGCCGCGATGACTATTTTCCTTTTCCGGCCACCGGACCTTTTTTCTTTTTATGCCGACCGGATCGCGTTCGGCATCCTGGTGTTTTTCATTGCTCTGCGCGCGATGGCGCTCCGCGAAAAGGTCCCATTCTTTGCCGGGCTGAGCTTACCTATGATCGCCCTGACGTCGCTCGCCGTGATCCGAGTGCTGCGGGAGCCGTTCGACGCACAAATCTGGAGCGTCATCGCCAGCAAATACATTGTTCCCTTTGCGCTCTTTCACGTTGCTGTGCTCGTCTTTCGAAGTGAATCGCAACGAAAACATTTTGAAATCTTCGTCATTGTGGTTCTTGCCTACCTCTTGTTCATCGCCATTGCATTTCTGGTCGATGCCCGCTCGCTCATCTTTCCGCGTTTCATTCTTGACGAAAGTCTTGGCTTTCATCCCGACCGCGCTCGTGGGCCGTTTCTCCAGGCGGTGGCCAACGGAGTTTCGTTGAACATCCTGGGGATTCTTATTTTGGCGCTCTCGCAGAAGCGCAAAACCGTCGTCACTTTGCTGTGGCTGGCTCTGCCGCTGGCGGTGCTGGCCACGATGACTCGCGCCGTCTGGATCTCGTTCGCCGTGTCCACGGTCGTTCTCGGATTCCGCCTCGTCAAACGGCGCCTGCTGGCGGTGTGCACTTTATTAGTGGTCGCGGGCCTGATGGTTGGCATGGCAATCGCCTTCACTAACCATTCGCTAAAAGCTGCTTTGTGGGACCGCACCGGGGAGCGCGGTCCGGTCGATGCTCGCCTGGCCGTGTATGACGCCGGCTGGGCGATGTTTCGGGAGCGGCCGTTCACCGGCTGGGCCGCCGGCGGCATGTACGCCGAGCTGGCCCGCCGCATGGAGGGTTACCACCTTCGCACCTTCTATGTCCACAACACCTACCTCGCCTTGCTAGTGGAGTTCGGTGTGCCCGGGTTGGCCCTGTACGGCGTTCTCTTCTTCAATCTTTTCCGCCTTTCGTGGCGCGGTCCGCCAAGTGAGAGCGGCCCCGTGGCTGCGTTACGCAAGGTTTGGCCCATCTTGCTCAGCGTTTATCTGTTCAACGCGTTCTTCGTCGACATGGCGTACCAGTTCGTGATTGGACTCATGTTCACCGTTGCCGGGATGCTCTGTGCCTCCGAGGAGTCCGCCGCATGACCACCATCGCCTACATCGCCAACGAATTTCCTTCGTCCCTCGAACCTTACGTGATTGATGAAATCGGGGAGCTGCGCCGCCGCGGGGCGGAAGTGATCTGCTGCAGCGGCAAACGGGTTTCGCCAAAGGATCTAAGCCTGGCGGAACGTGCTTTCTGGAAGGAGACGCGTTTTTTTCAGCCGCTCTCGGACGATGATCTGGTGCGAGCGGTGCGCCGGCTCCTCTCCGATCGCGAGAGCCTCTGGCAACTGTTGCGGCCCCTGGTGTGGGAGCGCGGAGCTTCCCCGGCCCGCCGCGTTCGCGCGCTGGGCCACACCGTGATGGGCGCGGCGCTGGCAGAACAACTGGCGCCGCTCGAGGTGGAGCACATCCACGCCCATCACGGCTACTTCGCTTCATGGATGGCGCTAGCCGCTGCCCGTCTGCTCGGCATCAGCTTCAGTTTTACGCTGCACGGCTCCGATCTGCTGCAGCGCGCGGATCTGCTTGCGGCCAAGCTGCGGGCTTGCGAGTTTTGTGTAACCGTCTCCGATTTCAACCGGCAATACATTCTTCGCGGCTACCCAGGCACCCCGCCAGAGAAGATCGTCGTACAACGCCTGGGAGTCGATCGGGTGCCTTCCTGGCGCCCGCTCGGCACCGCAGCCGCGGAACACCGGCGATTCTGTCTCCTCTCTGTGGGACGGCTGCATCGGGTGAAGGACAATCATTTTCTGATCCGAAGCTGCGCCGCTCTTCGCGACCGAGGTCTCGACTTTATCTGCTGGATTGTCGGCGAGGGGCCGGAACGGACGGCTCTTGAACGCCAGATTGCGGCATTGCGGCTCGAGGATCGTGTTTACCTGATCGGCCATGTGCCGCGCGCCCATCTTGCGAGCTATTACCGCTACGCCGATCTGATCGTGATGACCAGCAAGAGCGAAGGCATCCCGGTAGTGCTGATGGAAGCCATGGCTCACGAAAAACTGGTGTTGGCTCCGGCGATCACCGGGATTCCCGAGTTGGTCGAGCACCAGCGCACTGGATTTCTTTACCAGTGTGGCTCTCTGCCCGATTTTGTCAGCGCCGTCAGCTGGATTCAGGCCAACAAGACCTCCTTAGCCGGAATCCAGCGCGCGGCGGCGGAGAGCATCGCGGCTTCCTATAATCGCCAGCGAAATTTACTCACTTTCGCAGATCAATTTCTGGCCCGTATACCTCATTCGGACGGTAACTATGCGCATCCTGTATTGCAACAAGTACAACTATCTGTTTAGCGGCACGGAAGCATACCTCTTCGACCTCATGCAGCGGATGGAGGATCGCGGCCAGGACGTCGCTCTGTTCAGCATGGACCACGGCAGTTCCCCGGCTTTCGCAGGACGCAGTTATTGCATTCCGCATCTAGACTTCAAGGATCCGGACGTCGGCTTCCTGAAGAAAGTTAAAATGGCGGCCCACGCCATCTATTCGCCGTCAGCCCGGCGCGCGATGCGCAGATGCTTGGCTGATTTTTCACCTGATCTCGCTCACATACGGGGCATCTATCATCATCTGTCGCCCTCGATTCTCTGGGAACTGAAACAGCAGGGAATCCCCGTGCTTTACCACATCAATGATTTCAAAATCTTGTGTCCAACCTACAATTTTGTCGCCAATGGCCGTGCCTGCGAACTCTGCAGCCACGGCGCTTTTTACCACGCTGCGACGAATGGGTGCTATGCCGGCCCGCGTTCAAGCGCGATGGTGCTTGCCGCCGAAGCCTATCTGCACAAATGGCTGCGAACGTACGAACGGTGCGTGGATATGTTCCTGGCGCCCAGCGAATTCGTGCGCAAGAAGTTAATTGCCAGTGGATTGCCGGCACAACGCATCGAAGTTCTGCCGCATTTTCAGCAGCTGCCTGCGAATGACGACATCACGATTGACGAAGGATATCTGCTCTACTTCGGACGGCTTTCTGCCGAGAAGGGCGTCTATGAGCTGTTACGCGCCATGGTGCAACTGCCGCACATTCCCATGATCATTGCCGGAGACGGCCCAGAGCGTCCTCGACTGGAGTCGCTGGCGAAAGAATTGAATTTGAATCAAGTGCTTTTCGCGGGAATGGTGCATGGCGAGAAACTCGAGAAGCTCATCAGTGGCTGCAGCTTCTCCGTGTTCCCCTCTCACGCCTATGAAACCTTGGGAAAATCGATCCTCGAGTCTTACGCGTGGGGACGGCCCGTCATTGCTTCGGATTTGGGTTCGCGCCGCGAACTTGTTGAACACGGAATAACCGGCCTCCTCTATACGGACGGAGACCGCAATCAGCTTGCTCGCTCCATCGGGTTTTTGTTTGACCGTCCCGACCTGATCGAAAAAATGGGGGCCGCGGCTCGCAAGCGAGTGAATGACAAACACGATCCCGAGCAGCACATGGCGAAGCTCCTCGAACTCTACAGCCGGCTTACGTCGGCCACGAAGCTTTTGAGTTTCCCAGCTGCGGTGCGGCATCCGCGCCCGCGCCGCAGTCTCCGCGTCGCGTTCATTGGTGGCCGCGGAGTGGTCTCGAAGTACAGCGGCATCGAGTCCTACTACGAACACGCCGGCCACGAACTGGCGCGCCTGGGACACGAAGTTACGGTATATTGCCGCACTTATTTCACTCCTCCGATGAAGACGCACAACGGCATGCGGGTGCAGAGGTTGCCGACCATCCGATCGAAACATCTGGAGACGTTCGTCCACACGTTGTTGAGCACGGCGCACGCCATGATGTCGGATTATGACGTCGTGCACTACCACTGTCTGGGACCGGCGTTGTTTTCTTTTCTTCCGCGGCTGGCCGGCAAGAAGACCGTGGTCACGGTGCAGGGGCTGGATTGGCAGCGGCGCAAATGGGGCCGGATCGCGTCGAGAGTGCTGCATTTGGGAGAAGGAGCAGCAGGCCTGTCGCCCAACGCCACCATGGTCGTTTCGCGCACCCTGCAGCAGTACTACCGCCAGCGGTACGATCGCGACACCATTTACATTCCGAATGGAGCTGCGGTGACGCCCCGGCGTGCGCCGCGGCAACTGATCGAGTGGGATCTGACGGCGGACAATTACATCCTTTTCCTGGGCAGGTTTTCCCGGGAAAAGAATTGCCACCTCCTGATCGATGCCTTTGAGAATCTGCTTACTGGCATGAAGCTGGTGCTTGCCGGAGGATCGAGTCACTCCGATTCTTACGTCAAGAGCTTGCGCCGACATGAATCGGATCAGATCCGGTTCCTTCCCTGGGTTTCGGGGAGCGATCTGGACGAACTTCTCGTTAACGCTGCTCTGTTCGTGCTTCCGTCGGACCTTGAGGGCCTGTCGCTGGCTCTGCTCGATGCCATGGCGGCTGGCGTTTGCGTGCTCACCAGCGATATTCCGGAAAACAATGAAGTGGTCGAAGGCGCGGGGTTTACGTTCCGTCGCAGCGACTGTGGAGACCTTGAACGCATGCTCGACTTGCTCGTCCACAATCCCGAACTTCGACGGCAAGCGGGAGAGCGGGGTCGCGAACGAATTCAGAGCCAGTACCGCTGGCCCGAGATTGCCCTCTCGATTGAGAAGGCTTACTACAAGTTGTTGGGGTGGAGGCAGAGCGACCTCGTGGCCAGCGAGCAGAGAGTTTCGACTGGCGAGATAACACCTTTGGATCGGGCCTCGCTCGTCTAGCCCGCACCTGGCGGAGGACGACACGCTTTTCGTCGAAAGAATTTGCATCCGGCGGAGAGTCGCGCCCAATCAGAATAAACAGACAAAGACAGCTATTATTAGGGGAATACCTCGGTCGAGATCGATTTTCCGTGCGTGCACCGCGACGTGCACCTACTCACACTCTTAGTTGAGCCGGATCACAGACAGAGCAATCCTTCTTCGGTATCAATAATAGGCTGTGCCGGAGGTGTCTCCGCTGACCGCAGTTAGTTTTGGTAAGAGAACCGGATTCAGATTCGAAGGAACTTTAGGAGAAGCAAAATGCTAACCGTAGGTGAACAATTTCCCTCATACTCGCTGACCGCCACCGTCAGCACCGACAATAGCGACAAAGCATTCAAAACCATTACCGATCAGGACTACGCCGGCAAGTGGAAAGTGTATTTCTTCTGGCCCAAGGATTTCACTTTCGTGTGCCCCACGGAAATCGCAGCGTTCGGCAAGCTGAACAAGGAATTCCTGGACCGCGACGCGCAGCTTCTCGGCGGCAGCACCGACTCCGAGTTCGTGCACCGCGCCTGGCGCGTGCACCACGAAGACCTGCACAACCTGCCGTTCCCGATGCTTTCGGACATCAAACGCCATCTGTGCGAATCGCTCGGCATTCTCGATCTCAACGCGGGCGTGGCGCAGCGAGCCACGTTCATCGTCGACCCGCAGGGCGTGATTCGTTTTGTGATGGTGACCGATCTTTCCGTCGGGCGGAATCCGCAGGAAGTTCTGCGCGTGCTCGATGCGCTGCAGACCGATGAACTTTGCCCGTGCAATTGGAAGAAGGGCGAACCGACACTCGTAGCGTAAGAATCGACCGTCGAAGTCTCGGCGGCCAAACTAAGGAGATCTCGGGCCGACGGTCCCAGTTCTCGGTCGTAGTTCACAACCTCGGCCCAGGATTTCCTCTATGGAAGTGCGGACGACAGAAGTGTGAGCGACTCATGACCCTGAATGAACTGTTGGACAGCGTACCCGCGTACGCGAAGGATTTGAAACTGAACTTGTCGACCCTGCTGCAACAGCAGGAACTGAACGAGCAGCAGATCTGGGGCACCCTGGTTGCGTCCGCCATCGCGTCGCGCAATTCGCAAGTGCTGGAGATTGTGCTGGCGGAAGCGGCTACGCACCTCTCGGCGCAAGCTCTGGAGGCGGCCAAGAGCGCCGCCGCCGTCATGAGCATGAACAATATTTATTACCGCTTCCAGCATCTGGCCAAAAACCCGAAGTACGCCACGCTGCCGGCCCGCCTGCGCATGAACGCTTTGCGTAACCACGGCATTGATCAAGTCGATTTCGAACTCTGGTGCACGGCGGTTTCGGCGATCAATGGCTGCGGGCTCTGCGTCGATTCTCACGAGCAGGTTCTGCGCAGCAAAGGCATGTCGGAGGAAGCGATTCTCGCCGCGGTGCGCCTGGCGTCGGTAATTCACGGTCTGGCAACGGTCTTCGATACCGAAGCCGTCGCTCATAGTCAGACCGTACCCGCCTGATCTGGATGTCAGCTGGCGGAAACTATGGGCAGTGTCCTACCTTGTCTTTTTCACCACAGAGTCACGGAGTAAACCTCGAACCTGTAAAAATCGGAAGCGAATGGTTTTGCTAAGCAATTGTTCTTCTCCGTGTCTCCGTGGTGGAAGCTGAATTTAGCACACTACCAAACCATGCACGTTTCGCATACGGCTGTGATAATGGTTAGAATCGGAACGCCGCGCCTTTGCGCGATGCGGCATTTTCAGCATGCAAGATCTCATTCTCGTTACCGGTGGCGCGGGCTTCATTGGCTCGAACTTCATTCTGCAATGGATCGCCGCTAAAGATGCGCGGGCGCGCGTCCTGAATCTCGACAAACTGACCTACGCCGGTAATCTCAACAACCTGCGTGCTGTCGAAACCGATCCGCGTTATTGCTTCGCGCAGGGCGACATCGTCGATCGCGAACTTTTGCGAAGCTTGCTGCGGCGGGAACAGCCGCGCGCCATCGTGCACTTCGCCGCCGAAAGTCACGTGGACCGCTCCATCCACGGCCCTGATGATTTCGTCCGCACCAATGTCAATGGCACATTCAGCTTGCTCGAAGAAGCGCGCGCCTACTGGTCGGCGCTTCCGGATGCGGGTCGCGAGTCATTCCGTTTTCTCCATGTCTCCACCGATGAAGTCTACGGATCGCTCGGTCCGAGCGATCCGGCTTTCAGCGAGTCCACTCCCTACGCGCCCAACAGCCCGTACTCGGCATCCAAGGCCGCTTCCGATCACCTGGTTCGCGCTTATCACCACACTTATGGGCTTCCCGTCCTGACCACCAACTGCTCGAATAATTACGGGCCCTACCAGTTTCCCGAAAAGCTGATTCCGCTCATGATCCTGAATGCTTGCGCGGGCAAGCCGCTTCCGGTGTATGGCGACGGCGAAAATGTCCGCGACTGGCTCTACGTCGAGGATCATTGCCGAGCCATTCGCGCCGTGCTCTCTCATGGCCGCGTTGGAGAAACGTACAACATAGGCGGACGCTCCGAACTAAAGAATCTGGCAATTGTCGGAGCCATTTGCGAATTACTCGACGAACTGCGGCCGAACGATCCCGCCGTTCCGCACAACAAACTGGTCACGTTCGTCAAAGACCGCCCCGGCCACGATCGCCGTTACGCCATGGACACGCGCAAAATCGAGCGCGAACTGAAGTGGCAGCCGCTGGAGACGTTTGCGAGCGGCATCCGCAAGACCGTCGTCTGGTATCTTGAACACGAAGACTGGGTCCGCGATGTTACCAGCGGGAGCTATCGTCAGTGGATGGCGAAGCACTACGCCACCGAGCGTTAGCAGCCTGTGGGAAAGTTAGGTTCCAGTTCTTCAGTTCTAAGGGTTTTTGATTTTGTCATCCTGAGCGAAGCGAAGGACCTGCTGTTCGCCGCAAGATGCGACTCCCTCGCCCCGCTGGTGCTGAGACGGAAAGCTGAAACTCAACATGACCAAAACCGCGCCAGCGAATTACAAAGGCATCATTCTCGCGGGAGGATCGGGCACGCGGCTTTATCCGGTCACTCATGTGCTTCCGAAAAGTTTGCTGCCGGTCTACGACAAGCCGATGGTGTATTACCCGCTGTCGACGCTGATGCTCGCTGGCATCCGCGAAATTCTGCTCATCTCGACGCCTGAGGATCTGCACCGCTTTCAGCACCTGCTCGGTGATGGTTCGCGCTACGGCGTGAATTTCCAATACGCGGCGCAACCGAAGCCCGAAGGAATTGCGCAGGCGTTTCTGATCGGCAAGGACTTTATCGGCTCCAGCGGCTGCGCGCTCGTGCTGGGCGACAATATTTTCTACGGACACGACCTGGTCAAAGAATTGCGTGACGCTACTCTTCAATCCAAAGGCGCGCGCATCTTCGCGTATCCCGTCAATGACCCTGAGCGTTACGGCGTCGTCGAGTTCGATCCGCAGGGAAAGACGCCAAAAGCGCTCAGCATTGAAGAGAAACCCAAGCAGCCAAAATCGCGTTATGCGGTCACTGGACTTTATTTTTATGACCGACAAGTGGTCGACATTGCCGCGAGTCTCAAGCCTTCGAAGCGGGGCGAACTTGAAATCACCGACGTGAACCGCGTGTACCTCGAACGCAATCAACTGAACGTCTGCGTCATGGGACGAGGCACGGCCTGGCTCGACACCGGAACGCACGAAGCCTTGATGGATGCCTCTTTATTCATTCAGACGCTGCAGAAGCGGCAAGGCCTCATGGTCGCCTGTCCGGAGGAAATCGCCTATCGCTCCGGCTACATCACTGCCGCACAGTTGGAAGCGCTGGCGACACCGATGCGCAACAACGGATACGGCGCGTACCTGCTGCAGTTGCTGCGGGAACGCGTTTTCTGATCGAAGATCTTCTGATCGAAGATCGATGGAAAACTCTCTGATGAAGATTGGCCGATGAAGAAAACCCCCACCAGCCTTTCCGGAGTCTTGCTCCTTGAACCGCGCGTGTTCGGCGACGACCGCGGGTTCTTTATAGAAAGCTACAACCAGCGCACGTTTGCCGCGCTCGGCATTACCGAGACATTCGTACAGGACAACCATTCTTTTTCCGAGAGAAATGTCATCCGTGGATTGCACTACCAGATTCGGCAGCCGCAGGGGAAGCTGGTGCGCGCTGTCACTGGCGAGATTCTTGATGTCGTGCTCGATCTGCGCCGGAGTTCGCCCACCTTTGGAAGGTGGGAATGCTTCAAGCTTTCCGGCGAGAACAAACACATTCTATGGATCCCTTGCGGATTTGCGCACGGCTTCCGCGTCGTTTCCGAGACCGCTCATGTCCTCTATAAGACGACGGACTTCTATGCGCCTGAGCACGAACACACCGTGGCTTGGAATGATCCAACGCTCAAGATCGACTGGCAACTCGATGGCGAAGCGATTGTCTCTGCAAAAGACCGGCTGGGTGTGCTCTTTGAACTGGCTCAGAAATTCGACTAGGGCTGCTTCGGTCAACCCAGAGCGAAAATCCTAACCACAGGGGACACCTTTCGACTTCGCTCAGGGCAGACTCCGGAACGCGGGGGAAAAGAAAATAGGGGGAAGCCCGTCAATTCAGGCGAAACTCGACTACGATCGCGGTTTCCACCTCAACCGGTTTGCCGCTGGAGAGGTAGGGCTCGAATTTCCAGGATTGCACGGCTTCGGTCGCCGACCGCACCAGGAGATCGGGTCCGGACACAGGCCGCAGGCGTTTCACGCTGCCATCCGGAGCAATCACCGCATCCAACTCCACCCGTCCTTCGGTCCCCGCGCTGCGTGCGGCCTCGGGATATACCGGGTCGACCTTGGTCAAAATTCGCTTGTCCATGGTTTCGGGAGAGACTCGCAGCCCTGATTCAACCGCCGGCGAGCGTCTTTCTAGCTCGTTCCAGGATCTCTGCCACTCCCACCACCCGAGCGCGGCGAGCGCCAGAATAGAAGCGATCAGCATATAAAGTCCGCGCCGCACGACGCGAATTCTGCGCTTCGGTTTGGCAACAGGTTCCGCCAGGGCGGCGGGCGCTTCTTCGTACGCATCTTCCACGTGTTCTTTTTTCAGGTGTTCGTTTTTCTCGAGAACTTCTTTCTTGAGCTTGCTGAAATCCATCGGTTCTGTAGTGGAGCGGTAAATCCAATAGCGGATCATTTCCCGCTGCTCCACCGAAAGACCCACGAACTCAAGTCCGCAATGGAGCCGCCACTGATAACGAACCAGAGCGCGAGCGCGAACCGGCACGCCCACATTCGGAAGCCGCAGTTCGACCGCGACCTGTTGACCGGCGGCGACTTCTCCGGCCACCACTGCGCCTACGCCCGCTTCGCTGATGTCGGTGCAGCGTCCGGGCAAATTCTCGGGGACGCCGGAGCGCAAGGCGATCAAGTCCAGAGGCACGTTGATTGGGTGCCGTGGAAAAACGCGTCTGGGCTCTCTGTCGAACGCCATGGATGGAGCTGCACTCATCAGACTTGCCTCCGCGGAATCGAAAATCGTTATCATGCGGCTGGAATCAACCGGCTGGAAAACGGCGACGCGGCGCTTAGCGGAATCGTTCCTGCAAGTATAGCGGAACCCTGCAACGGCAACGCTGAAATAATTTCCGCAGCATCGGCAGCATTCCCGAAATGACTTTCCTATTCCATGTCGCGCCAGTTTGTCCCTACACCGATCTCCACTACTAGCGGAACCAAGAGTGCGTGTGCATTCTCCATGTGTTCACGCACCAGCGCTTTCGCGATATCCACTTCGTTTTCCGGCACCTCGAACACAAGTTCGTCGTGCACCTGCAAGGTCATCCGCGACTTCAGGTCGCGCTTCCGAATTTCCTCGTCAATGCGGATCATCGCCAGCTTGATCAGGTCGGCGGCCGTGCCCTGCAGCGGAGTGTTCACCGCCGTGCGCTCGGCAAACCCGCGTTGGGTGGCGTTCTTGCTGTTGATATCGGGGATCGGCCGAATGCGCCCGAAGAGCGTTTTTACTTTCCCGTCACGCCGGGTCTGTGCGAGCGTGTCATCGATGAAGGCCCGCACTCCCGCATATTTTTCGAAGTAGGCATCGATGAATTTCCTGGCTTCACCCGGCTCAATACCCAGCTGCTGCGACAACCCAAAGGCCGATAAACCGTAGACGATTCCGAAATTCACGACCTTCGCTTGGCGCCTGTGGTCCGGCGTCACCATCAGCGGTGGCACGCCAAATACCTGCGACGCGGTCAGCGTGTGAATATCATCACCGCGGCGAAACGCCTCGACCAGCAATTTATCTTTCGAATAATGCGCCAGCAGGCGCAGTTCGATCTGCGAATAATCCGCCGCCAGCAGGACGTGCCCCGGTTCGGCGATGAAGGCTGCGCGTATCTCTCGTCCAAGTTCGGTTCGAATCGGAATGTTCTGCAGATTCGGATTCGTCGAAGAAAGCCGTCCCGTCGCCGTTCCGGTCTGTCCAAAAGTCGTATGCACTCGGCCGCTCTGGCTGCGAATGAGCGCGGGCAATGCATCGACGTAGGTCGATTTCAATTTGGTGAGCTGCCGATACTCCAGCACCAACCGCGGAACTTCGTGATCTGCGGCCAAGCCTTCCAGGACATCAACTGCCGTCGAAATCTTTTTTCCTTTCCCGTATTTCACCGGCATCGGCAGCGCCAGTTTGTTGAACAGAACATCGCCCAGTTGTTTTGGCGAATTGATATTGAACTCCATGCCGCAACGCTCGTAAATGTCCCGCGCCTTGGCTGCGGCCTCGCGCTGCAACTTCACTGACATCTGCTCGAGTGCCCCTAAATCAATCTTTACGCCAGCGTCTTCCATGCGCGCCAGCACGGGCACGAGCGGCGCATCGATCTCTTCATACACGGAGGTCAAGCCCTGGTCGTCAACTTCCTTGCGGAGCGCGCTCGCCAGCCTGCCGGTTACGTCGGCCGCTTCTGCCAGATTGCCGCTGAGCTTCAAATTAAATCTTCGCAGCGCGACCTCCGGCAATGAATGCGACGAGTAGGTCGGATCGAGCAAGTAGGAATAGAGCATGGGATCGTGTCGGACTCCGGCCAGCGCAATCTGCCGGTCACTAGAATACGCTCGAAAATACTCTCCAAAATAATGGAGCGCAGACTTGAGATCGTGGAAGGTCTTCGGCAGCGCGGCATCTTCGAGAGCGCTCTTTACCCGATCGGCGAGCGCCCGGTCCTCGAGCGCGACCATCGCCCCCTCGCCCGGCGCATTCGACACGGCGATGCGCTCTGCGTTTGCGGTGCTAGGTTGCTCCGCATCCGCGGGCCGCAAAGCCAGGAACCCCGACTGTGCCGCCTGCGGCTCGCCTTCTTCCTCTTCGACGCTCTCCGGGGATTCGGCCGGAATTGCCAGCGCAAGTGGTGCGCTCTCGTTCACGCGTGACAAATACTCCTCGAATTCCGACTTCGACTTGATCTCGCCGTAGTGACCCTCTTTCACTTCCACCACGGGAAGCAGCTCTTTCAACAAAGAGGTGAATTCGAGCTCGGCAAAAAGCGCGCGCAGGGATTCAATGTCCGGTTCGCCGGCTTTCATCGCGGGCACATCCAGGTCGACCGCAACATCGGTGTCAATCGTCACCAGTTGCTTGCTATAAAGAATATTGTCGCGATTGTTCTGTAGCGATTCCCGATAAGTTTTCTTCTCGACTTCCGCGGCATGTTCGAGCGCCTGCTCCACGCTTCCAAAGCGTTGAATCAGTTCGACCGACCCCTTGTCGCCGATTCCCGGCGCGCCCGGGATGTTGTCCACGGAATCTCCGCGCAACGCCATCACGTCGACCACTTTCGACGGCGGCACTCCGAGAATCTCCTCCACCTTCGCCGCATCGCAAATCAGGTTGTCCTTTGGCGGATTCAAGACATGCACCTTGTCGTTCACCAACTGCAGCATGTCTTTGTCGCTCGACACGACATAGACCGGGTACGATTCCGCGGCCGCTTTTCGGGCCAGGGTGCCGATTACGTCGTCGGCTTCGTAACCTTCGAGCTGCAAAATCGGAATACGATACGCTTCGAGCGCTCGCCGAATATAGGGGACCTGCTGCACCAGATCGCCCGGCATCTCGGCGCGATTCGCTTTGTAGCCGCCATATTGCGATTCTTTGAACGTCTGCGTTTTGATATCGAACTTGCGGATGGTTGTGATCGCTTCTGCCTGCTGATTACGGATGGTGGGCGCGCCCACATCGAACACCGCCGCCAAGTACTCGGGCGAAAAATCGTCCCGCAGCTTGCGTAGCATGTTGACGAACACATACGTCGCCGCCGTCGGCACGCCCGTCTTCGTTGACATCGGACGCTGCCGCGCCATGGCGTGATAGGCGCGGAAGATGAACGACATGGTGTCGATCAGCAAAATCCGGCCCTTAGCTTCAGCATGCGGATGGGCAGAAGTGGACGACGGCCTGGGCGAGGCAACTTCTGGCGGTGATTTCTTTTTGGCTGGCAACCGGGCCAGTTTAACAGTTTAGAACCTTAACCACAGGGGGCACTGAGGAACCACAGGGGAATTCTTTTCACCCGCCCTCGGCATCCAATCGATTACGGCATGGCGCACTGGTAATGTCACTGCGAAAATGCTGCGATCCGCGTATGATATGGCGTTTTCGGTTCCGCCCGCCGGGTGCTCGATCTGAATACTGCATGCTGCCTTTCAAGCTCATCTACAGCGACGACTTCTACTTACCCATCGGGTCGCACGTGTTTCCCGCCGAAAAATACAAGTGCATTCATGACCGGCTGCTGGCGACCGGAGTTGCCGAGCCTTCTGACTTTGTGGTTCCTTCTCCGGCGGCCGATGAGGACATATTGCTGGTGCACACTCCGCAGTACGTCCACAAACTGAAGACAGGCACGCTCACGGCGTTGGAAGAGTTAGAACTCGAAGTTCCGTACTCGCCGGAACTGGTGCGCGCTTTTTGGCTGACCGCGGGGGGTTCGGTGCTGGCCGCCGACCATGCCCTGGTCGACGGCGTTGGGATCAGCATCGGTGGAGGATTCCATCACGCGTTCCCTGGGCACGGCGAAGGCTTCTGCATGATCAACGACGTGGCCGTGGCCATCCGCCGCATGCAGCGCGAGGACAGGATTCGCACGGCCATGACGGTCGATTGCGACGTCCATCAAGGCAATGGCACGGCTGTGATCTTTTCCGGCACCCGCGTCCCCAGCGAGCCGGGTTCCCCGACATTTGCTTCGGCTCTCAGTTCCGCGCGCCCGGCCCCGCCGGGGATAAGGCCGCGCAGCACTCCGACCACCGACGTCTTTACTATCTCGCTTCACCAACTCAACAACTACCCGTCATTTAAGCCGCCTTCGTCGCTGGATTTAAATCTGCCCGACGGGCTGGGCGACGCCGACTATCTGGCGGCCCTCGGTAACGCGATCAGTATGGGGTTGAGCAAGTTCCAGCCGGAATTGATTTGTTACCTCGCCGGAGCCGATCCGTATTGCGAAGATCAGCTCGGCGGATTGTCGTTGACGATTGAGGGATTGAAGCGGCGCGATGCGCTGGTGTTCCAAATCGCTAAGGCCGAGCGCATCCCGGTGATGGTTACGCTCGCCGGCGGCTACGCCATGAAACTCGACGATACCATCACGATTCACTGCAACACGGTGATCGCCGCGAAGGAAGTGTTCGGCGAAAAGTAAGATTGCGTACCCAGTGGTAAGTTCCCACATCTCGAAAAGCGCGAGATGTGGGGCACCCACGGGTCAAACGATATACTCGACCCATGGACGTCACTCCTTCTCAACATGCGCATCGTGAGTTCTACAACATTCTGATCAGCGCCGTGGGGCCGCGGCCGATCGCGTGGGTTTCGACCGTCAGCGCTTCAGGACAAGCCAACCTGGCACCTTTCTCGTTTTTCAATGCGGTCTGCGCCAAGCCTCCGCTGCTGGCGTTTGCGCCGGGGATGCGCTTGCCGAAGAAATCGGGAGCGGTTGGAGAACTCGGGGGAGTGCGTACTGGAGCGCCGAAAGACACGCTGCGGAACATCCGCGAGACCGGAGAATTCGTCATCAGCATAGTCACCTTCGAACTGGCCGAGGCTATGAACCTGACCAGCGGCGATTATGACGCATCCATCAATGAATTCGAAGTGGCAAAGGTCGCTTCAGCAGCGTCGAAAGTCGTGCGGCCGCGGCGCGTGGCGGAGTCTCCCGTAAGCTTTGAATGCAAGCTGTATCAGATTCTTGATTTCAATCCCGCGCCCGAGGGCGGAAGCCTGGTGATTGGTGAAATCGTCTCGGTTCACATTGACGAGCGCTGTCTAAAAGAAGGACGCCTGGACCGGGACTCGCTCGATCTCATCGGGCGCATGGGCGGCACGCAGTACACGCGCACCACCCAGCGGTTCGAGATGGTACGGCCGAAGGCGGGGTAAATCTGATCAGACGCTGCGCGCCTCAGTCCTCGAAGCTTCTCGCTCCTCCCTTCATGCGGTTGGTGACGGCCTGTTTCCATATCCACTTGATGACGCGGGCGTCGTTATAGCAATAGCCGAGGTTGTGATTGAGCGTGGAGAAGCAATGCCGCTGGCAGGTCTGCTTCATCTGCTTGAGCTGTTGCTGTTCGAACTTCGCGTTGTCGATGTTTCCCCAATCGAACGTGGAGGGATACATGGGAAAACATGGCGCGACCGTGCCATCGGTGCGGATAATCACATTGTTCTGACCGGCGCGGCAGTTCCAGTCGGCAAAACGGAGCTCACCGTTCGCGTCTTGCACAATGCCCGGTGTGCGCTCGAGCATGGCGGCGACGTTGCCGTTCGCTCCCGTGCCGTCGCCATACCATCCGTACCTTTTCAGGTCGAGCCCTGAGGACATGCGCACGAAGGCCTTCATTTCCTCGAGACGCTGCACCGAGTTCACCATCTGGTACCCAGCTTTATTCTTCTCGATAATCCAATCAATGAGCGCATCGACCGAACGCCAATCCCCAGGCCGGATGTAGGTCGGGTTTTCGTTCAGATGTTTAAAGTGCTCGTCCTGTTCAAGCATGGGTGTTTCATTGATGTGGTAGTCGGTGGCGAGACGGTGGGCGTGGGCGTATTCGGTAAGCTTCTGCACATCTTCATGATTGTTGCGGCAGATGTTGATGTTGAAGAACACCATGTAGCCGTAGACGTACTGCTTGCGAATGAGGTATTCCAGATTCTTTTGACCTGGAACAAATGCTTTCGGCAGGCTGGGTTTTTCGTCCCACGCGTCGAGCGCAAAGTTGAAGACAGCAACGCCCGCGTCTCCAAGGCGGTCGGCAACTTCGGGACGCAGCAGGCGTCCATTGGTGCCAATGTAAATCCAGAAACCTTTCTTCGCGGCGTAGTAGACGACCTTGTGTGCAACCTGCGGACGCAGCAGCGGCTCGCCGCCCATCAGCGCGAGCACGCGGCAACCATGATCATGCAGCCAATCGATCGAGCGCTTTGCAACGTCTTCAGTCATGCCTTTGACTTTGTTGTTGAAGGCCCAGCAGTACCAGCAGTCGAGATTGCATTTGTAATCGAGGAAAAAATAGGCGGTAATCGGATGGAATTCGCCGGGCATTACGCGCGATCGTATGTACGGGAGCAGCCAGCCGCGGACTTTCCGCCAGACTTGCTGGTAGGTCCAGTCGCGCTTTTCGAGCGGCACCTCTGGCCCTGGATCTTTGAGTAATTCCGGATACTGGGGAAAAACTGGTTCGGGTAAAGTTGCGCCGCGAGGTTCGGCCGGCTTTGGTCCGGAAGACGCCGAATCCATTAGCAGGCTGTGAATGTCAACATCAATTCTGAATTTGGCAGGGGCGGGAGAAGCCATATGCTTTCCTGTCCTCCTTTCAAAAAACAAAGATGCAGGAAGCCGAAACGAGGTTGAATTTTTTTCAACCGTTGTTGCTTTCATTTTGAGACAGCGGGTGGGGAGCGTCAGTCCCCTAGCGTACAAAACTGAGATGCCCGACCACGCGCTCGAGCGATGAAAGGCAGGCTGCTCGGGGACTGCTAAAATAGGATTTTGAATCTATGTTCGAGAATCTCCAGGAAAAACTCCAGCGCGCCTTCAAGTCTCTCCGCGGACAGGCCGTCCTCACCGAAGAGAACATTTCCGAGGCGCTGAAACAGATTCGGCTGGCGCTGCTTGAGGCCGACGTTAACTTTAAGGTGGTCAAAGAGCTGATCGACCGCATCCAAGCCAAGGCGGTTGGGCAGGAAGTGCTGACCGCGCTATCGCCGGGCGAGCAAGTCATCAAGATCGTCCGCGACGAACTGGTCACCACGCTCGGCAAAGATACGGCGAAACTGAAGTTCGCCTCGCAACCACCGACGGTAGTGCTGATGGCGGGGCTGCAAGGCTCCGGCAAAACGACTACCTCGGGCAAGCTGGCCAACTGGCTGAAGAATGGCGGACACCGTCCACTGCTGGTTTCGGTCGACGTCTACCGTCCAGCGGCGCGCGAGCAACTTAAAGTGGTGGCGGCGGCGATTAAGGCCAACCTGTATGAAGGCGAAGTTGGGGAGGCGAATACCGCTACGGTCGAACGGCTGGCGAAAGAAGCGCGGCGCGAAGCGATCAACACTGGCTGCGACGTGCTCATCGTCGATACGGCCGGGCGTCTCCACATCGACGACCAGCTCATGGAGGAGATGCAGTCGCTCAAACGGCTGCTCAATCCGCAGGAAATTTTGTTCGTCGCCGATTCGATGACTGGACAAGACGCGGTCAACTCGGCCGACGAATTCCACAAGAAGCTCACGCTCACTGGCGTAGTGCTTACCAAGATGGATGGTGACGCGCGCGGCGGCGCGGCGATTTCCATTCGGCAGGTTACGGGGCAGCCGATCAAGTTCATCGGCATCGGCGAAAAATACGATGCCTTGGAGCCGTTTCATCCCGACCGCATTGTGTCGCGCATTCTGGGCATGGGCGACATTCTCTCGCTGATCGAGAAAGCCGAGTCGCAGATCGACAAGAAGAAGGCCAACGAACTGGCCTCCAAGGTGCTCAGCGGCGATGGCTTTTCGCTGGAAGATTTCCGCGACCAGTTGCGGCAGGTGCGCAAAATGGGGTCGCTGCAAAGCCTTATGAGCATGTTACCCAGCGTGGGCGCGTTTTCTGGCATGCAGAAAGCCGCCGACAAGGTTGATGAAAAACAGATCAACCGCGTCGAGGCCATCATCAATTCGATGACGGGATACGAGCGCAACCATCACGAAGCCATCAACGGCAGCCGGCGCAAACGCATTGCACGCGGTTCCGGAACCAGCGTGCAGGAAGTCAACAATCTGCTTCGCCAATATGCGCAGATGAAAAAAATGTTCAAGCAGATGGGCAAGCCGAGTTTCACGCGGCGCATGGCGGGGATGAAATTTCCGGGAATGTAGAAGGTCGTTGGTCGATCGTCGCTGGTCGTTCGCGACTCCCAGAAATTCGCGATGCCAGGGACCATCGAATGACTATCGAATGACTAACGACTAGCGTCCAACGACTGACCTCCATGAAGTGGCGCTCTCTTGCGGAATCCGGCTCCTACAGCGACATGCGGCCACTGCGCGAAATCTTTGCAGAGCGCAAAGAAGCTATCGCCAAGTATGTTCCCGCAGACGTGCAGGCGGTTCATGATCGCACTGTCGCCAGCCTCAAGGCTCAGGGGCTCGCAGCGCAGGCGCTTAGCCTCTTCAACGTGGGCGCACGATCTCCCGCATTTGAGCTCCCGGACCACAATGGCTCGCCCGTTTCCTCGGCTGATCTTCTGCGCAAAGGACGGCTGGTTCTCTTATTCATTCGCGGGCGTTGGTGTCCGTTCTGCGTGGGGCAAATGGAAGCTATGAATTACATTGCCGCCGAGATTAAGAGCGCTGGCGCTTCGCTGGTTGCCGTGTCTCCGCAAACGGAGAAGCAGGCCTTCTTCATGCGTGATCAGCACAAGCTTGCCTTTCCGCTGCTGGTCGATGCTGGCAACCAGCTGGCGCGCCAGTTCGGACTGGTGTATCGCGTCCCGGAAGAACAGCAGGGGCTCTACCGGAGCACCTTCGTCAATCTGCCCTTCGTTAACGGCGACTCCAGTTGGGAGCTGCCGATTCCGGCAACCTTTGTTCTCGACCGTGATGGGAGCATCTTGTTCGCCTCCGCCAACGAAGACTACACGGAACGGCCGGAACCGCTGGAGATTCTGTCGGTGCTCGAGAGCTAGTCGACTCGGTTGGGCGCTTCAAACAAATTTCCCCAGATCGAAGCAGCTGTGGAATCCCACTTCTCGAAAAGCGCGAGAAGTGGGGCACCCTGACTTGTATGCCCTTGGTTCGCAAAAACATCAACTCACTTCGGATTGCAAATGAGAACGGTCAGATTTCCCGCTGGCACTTCTTTTTGGATGACCAGATACGACGCTAGCCGCTGACGGTCAAAAACAGGATCTTGCCGACTGTCCACCACCAGGATGCGAGAATATTGGCGAAACAAAGCTTGCATGGCTTGATCCTGGTGAGCGGCTTCGTCGAGCAAAGGAATGAGTTCCGTGCGAATGGCGCTTAGACCTTGCGCCCGCTCCTCTTGTCGAAAGGGTATGATCCCGCCGAAATATGCGAGGCGCATTTCCTCGTCCAATGTTTTCGGATCCTTGTTCATGCTCTCGATTTGCTGGCTTTCCTCGCCGGTAAAATAGAGATACAACGCCTGGCGAAAGCGCTGATTGGTCAAGATTTGATTCGGTGTGAGCAGGGTTGCGGCATTCCGGCAGTAGAGAACTTTGGCGGGGGAGACCAGGGGAGTCCACTCGCAGGGATCTTCAACAGTTTTGGCGGGAAGAATCAAAAGGTCGCGAGCGCCGGCGGGAATGGATTGCAGGAGATTTGCGGCTTCCGCCTGTTGCTGGTTCAGGGGAAGGAAAGCGCGATAGGTGGCAGCAGCCATCAGCATCGCATTCCCCGCGAGAAGGATAACGACGACTCCGAGAGCTGGTCGCAAATATCGCGCCGTGGCTCGCAGCCGCACACACAAAGCAGAGATGGTGAAAGTTAGCAGCAGCGCTACGGTAGGGTGAACGAAGTATCCCGCGTGATGCGACAGCATCATGGCCGTCTCGGGGAAAAAGACGTCGCCTAGAAGAAGGGTGAGATTGGTCAGCCCCAAGCCGACCAGAGGCCACTTTATCTTTGCCGGCAGGTCCGGGACCAGCGCCGTTGCGAGTGTCAAGAGCGCAAGTATGATCCACATGCCGCCGATCAAGTGGGGCACTTCCGCGAGCTCGATGTGAAAAATTGATGGATGCGTTTGGGGGTCGCTGGTGATTGTGCCGAGTCGCAGATAGAGGAAATCAACCGCCGCGCAGAATGTTCCGTAGGCAATAAGACTGCGCCAGGGCACCGACTGGAGATGAGCGACCAGCAGCCAGAAGATTACGACCAGCGTGATTCCGGCCATCATGAGCGTGGCGTAAGGAAAAATCGCAAACGCCAGAAACTGAAGCAGTCCCATCCCGATCCAGATGCGGAGGCGCTCGGCGCGCAACAGGCTCATCTGCAGGCCGAGATAGGCGAGCACGAGGGGAACAGGGAGCTGAGGAAAGAAAGGTCTGGCGTAGGCGAGTCCCACGTTCTCGAAGCCTTGCAAAGACGGTAGGTGAAACCAAGCCAGGAATAGCGGCTTTAGCAAACCGAAATTCGACCACATGAGGAAACCAAGGCCCAAGGCAACCAGCAAAATAGAGTTATCGGGCAAGAACTTTTCAAAAAGCCAAAGTGCAACCCAGCAAAGCAGTCCCCACCAAAACAAGTTCCAAACAAACAGCGCCAGCCAGAGATGCCCGCCAAGCAGTGCATCGAAGTAGCGGAAGAGCAGGAACGCCAGCCGGAATTTGAGGTGCGCCGTGGCATTGGGCGGCACCTCGATTCCATAGTATGGGTTCACGATCGCGGCGGGGCTGAGCGTGGTTAGTTTGCTGATCAGCAAGTACAAGTCAAGATCGGCAGCGAAGATGGGAGGCAATGCCGTGAAGCCAGTCTTGGCCAAAGTCGCAAGCGCGGGATAGGAGTAGACAGCTAATGTGAAGAGAACAAGCGCGACTATGACTGGGCGACGAATCAAGCTGGGACGAAAATTGTTCAACGAATCTCCTGAGCGGTGTGGGTTTCGCTTGTCGAGTGTACGGTGTGAGGATCGGTCGATTCAAATCTGGACCCGCAAGGGCGCACACGGTCGCGGCAGGATTGACAAGATCCCAGAGGGATAGAGCCGTGGAATCCCACTTCTCGAAAAGCGCGAGAAGTGGGGTACCCTGCACCCGGATCAAAAACTCCCGCAATCGTGTCGGTCACCGGTACCTTGTGTCGAACAACGGCGGCATCGTTCCTCGCCGGGCGGTCACTACCAGTTCCGCGTCAAAGATTCCACCCCTGTTCACTCCGAACATGCGGTGCCTGATCTCGCTTTCCTTCAGGAAGACGCGCCGCACCAGGGCTCCTGCTCTCTGTTTGACTGTGGGCTGGAAAGTTGTCGTCCGGTGAAAGCGGATTTCGTCGAATCCGCAAATATCCAGCAGTGATTCCAGGTTTGAGCCGCAGAATCCGTACTCGTGGGCGAGGGTGACGTAAAGGCTGGAGTTCGCGCACGGGCCTTCCATGTTGGGCGTGCGCAGCATCAACACGCCCTCTGGCTTCAACGCCCGGTAGAGCGCGTCCACCACCCATAGCAACGAATATTTGGGTATGTGCTCGATCACATGCGACAGGTGGATGAAGTCGTACTGCTCCGCACGATCGGAAAGGAAGTTTCCAATATCGTCCTCGATCTCGTGGAGCTGAATGGGGCGCTCGCTCCAGTTCCGGATGTAGTCTTTGTACGCGATTCCGAAGTCGGCGCCAGAAAGTTCCGTGTATCCAAGCTTCAGGCAGGCGGCCAGAAACCAGCCGCGTCCGAAGCCGATGTCGAGGATGGCCGCGTTCTTGTTTTGCGGCAGCAGGTCCCGCAGCTCGTGGACGGCCTGCAACACCTGGGACTGGCTCTCCATTTCGCCCCAAGGGACGGGCGGCTGGGAAGCAGCGTGCCGCAAAGTCATTCGCCGATAGACTTCCTTCACAAACGCGTGCGGTTCCATGGAGGGATATTCTATCGTTCGCGAGACTCTCGGAGCCGATCCTCTGGGAATAAGGAGTCAGAGGGGGCAAGAAATCCTATGCTCGGTGGGAAGGGTGGAAAACGCGGGCCGAGCGCTGCTCGGCTTGGACGGGCGAGGGCACCCGTCCCTACGCGATCTTGGGTGCCCGCAACTTCTGCACTCCCAATCGCATCTAAAACTTGACAATGATCCGCTCAGGTTATAGGATAGCCCAGAGCACAATAGTAAGTCTGTTGATTGTAAAGCACTTATTTGTATCGGAGGATACGTTATGGGAAAGATTATTGGAATTGACCTTGGCACCACCAACTCCTGCGTCGCGGTTATGGAGGGCGGAGAGCCAAAAGTGATCCCTAATGAAGAAGGTGGGCGGACTACGCCTTCGGTCGTCGGATTTACCAAAACCGGCGAACGGCTGGTGGGGCAGGTCGCCAAGCGGCAGGCTATTACTAATCCTGAGAATACCGTTTACTCGATCAAGCGGTTCATGGGACGACGTTATGACGAGGTCAGCGAAGAACTGAAGATGGTCCCGTACAAGGTCGAGCGCGACGGCGACCATGTGGCCGTCATGGCGCAGGGCAAGAAATATACTCCGCCGGAGATCTCGGCAATGATTCTGCAAAAGCTGAAGAAGGCGGCGGAAGACTATCTCGGCGAGAAAGTCACCGAGGCGGTCATCACCGTGCCCGCCTACTTTAATGATGCCCAGCGACAGGCTACGAAAGATGCCGGACGGATTGCCGGGCTTGAGGTAAAGCGCATCATCAACGAGCCGACCGCGGCGGCGCTCGCTTACGGGCTCGACAAGGGCAAGGACGAGACCATTGCCGTCTACGACTTTGGCGGCGGCACGTTCGATATTTCGATTCTGGAAGTCGGCGAAGGCGTGATCGAGGTGAAAGCCACGAATGGCGACACGCACCTCGGCGGCGACAACATCGATCAGCGGCTGGTCGATTGGCTGATTGACGAGTTCAAGAAGGATGAAGGTCTCGACCTGCGCGGCAAGGGGAACGAGATGGCTTTGCAGCGTCTGCGCGATGCGGCGGAGCGCGCGAAGATCGAACTTTCGACCACGATGGAGACCGAGATCAATCTGCCGTTTATTACGGCGGATGCTTCCGGGCCCAAGCACCTGGTCAAGAAGCTGACCCGGGCGAAGCTCGAAACCATGATCGAAGATATTTTGCAGCGGTCGGTAGGGCCGTCGAAGCAGTGTCTGAAAGATGCGGGCATCGACGCCAGCAAGATTAACGAAGTGGTGCTGGTCGGTGGACAGACGCGTATGCCGCGCATTCAGGCGATTGTCAAAGAACTGTTTGGACGCGAAGGGCACAAGGGCGTGAACCCGGATGAAGTCGTGGCCGTTGGCGCGGCAATTCAGGGTGGCGTGCTGGGTGGCGAGGTCAAAGACCTGCTGCTCCTGGACGTGACTCCTTTGACTTTGTCGATCGAGACATTGGGCGGCGTGGCTACTCCGATGATTCCTCGGAACACCACGATTCCGACTAAGAAGACGGAGACGTTCTCTACGGCGGCCGATAGCCAGACTTCGGTGGAAGTGCATGTGCTGCAGGGCGAACGTCCTTTGGCGGCGCAGAACCGGACTTTGGGCAAATTCCATTTGACGGGATTGCCGCCAGCGCCTCGGGGCATTCCGCAGATTGAAGTGACGTTTGATATTGACGCGAACGGCATCCTGAACGTAACCGCGAAAGATATGGCCACGGGCAAGGATCAGAAGATCACGATCACTTCGTCTTCGGGCTTGTCGAAGGAAGAGGTGGAGCGCATGGCGAAGGAAGCCGATGCACACTCGGCCGAAGACAAGGCGCGGCGCGAAGAGATCGAAGCCAAGAATCAGCTCGACTCGATGGTCTACAACATCGAGAAGATGCTGAAGGAGCATGGCGACAAGATCTCGGGCTCGGAGCGTGGCGACGTGGAGAACGCGTTGGCAGACGCGAAGAAAGCCATCGAAAGCGGCGACAAGGCGCAGATGGACTCGGCACGCGAGAAGCTGACTACGGCATCGCACAAGCTGGCGGAGCAGATGTATAAAGCTACGCAGGCGACTCCGGGCGGGGCTCCGGGTGCGGGTGGCGCGGGACCGACGGATGGGCACGCGGCCTCCGGCACGAATGGCGCTAGCCAGAAGAAGGACGAAGGCGTGATCGACGCTGAGTACGTGGACGTGGAAGACAAGAAGTAAGCGCTTGGCTGTTAGCTATTAGCTTGGGGGCGCGTGGAGCGCCCCCAATTTGCATCAAAGTAGCAGAGTCATTCTTTACGGGCCAGAAAGAGGAAAGCGAATTGAGATTCGAAGTCAATGGACAGATGTTTTTCGTGAGCTTCGTCCCCGAGGAGGGACGCTGGTACTGCTACGCGCCGACCGGGACGGGAATGCAGAAAATTCCCGTGTCGATGGATGCCGCTCCGTTTGACGCCTCCTACACGGTGGCACTGGACGAACAGGCGAAGGAAGTGGTGAACTGAGTTGGTACCAGCCATTGTCATTTTCTACCAACCATTTGTCATTTGGGTACCAACCATCGTCATCCTGAGCGGAGTGAGACCTTCACGAAGTGAAGATCTCGCGTAGTCGAAGGACCCCATTCCCGCATAAGATACGATGAACCACGCAAGGCGTTCTAACGATGCTGTCGGGGCCGTTGCTCGGAAGGGCACACATCTGCGCCAAGGGGAGAACTCCCTGACGCAGCATTGCGGAAATAACTGAGTTGGGGTCTTTCGACTCCACAAAATCATCGGCTTCGCCGATGATTTTGTTCCGCTCAAGATGACAAAATCGTTGGTTGCGCCGATGATACGAGCTGACACCTGAACCATGGCCACCCAAACCAAAGACAAAGACTATTACGCTGTTCTCGGCGTGAAGAAGTCCGCCTCCGTCGACGACATCCGCAAAGCCTTCCGCAAACTTGCCCGTAAGTATCACCCTGACGTCAACCCTGGCGACAAAGGTGCCGAAGAAAAGTTCAAGACTCTTTCCGAAGCTAACGATGTCCTCAGCGATCCCAAGAAGCGCAAGATTTACGATCAGCTCGGGTTCTACTCCGACAACATCGATCCGGCTACGGCTGAGGCTTACGCGCGCGGCGGCGGGCAACCTGGCGCCGGGCCCGGCGACTTTGGTGGAGGTTTTCCGGGAGGCCATCGCTCCGGTGGGCCGAGCAACGTTGATTTCGGCGGCTTCGATTTTTCGGATCTGTTCGAAGGCGCTCGTGCTGGCGGGCGGAAGACGACGACCAGCTCAGGCGGCGGATTCCGCGATATCTTCTCCAGCATTTTCACTGGCGGCGGGCGCGGCGAGGCGGCCGAGGAGGGGCCGGAGCCGGGCAGCGATCTCGAGTACCAGGTCAACGTGCCGTTCTGGACGGCGATTCGTGGCGGCGTGATGAAGCTCAATATCACGCGCCGCGACGTTTGCGGAAACTGCCACGGCAATGGATATATCGAAGCTCCGGGAGTATGTCCTCAGTGCCACGGCAAAGGGACGATTGAGCAGACCGGCGGCCGCATGAAATTCAATGTCACTTGCCCACGCTGCCATGGGACGGGCAAGAATATTTCCACGTGTCCGGTCTGCCATGGCGAAGGCACTGTCGAGCGCACCGATCCACTGGAGATTCGCATCAAGGCGGGAACCCGCGACGGCCAGCGCATTCGCATTGCCGGCAAAGGCAATGCCGGGCTGCGCGGAGGCGGCGTTGGCGATCTTTACGTGATCATCCGCATCGGCGAGCACCCGCTGTTTACACGCGACGGCGACGACATCCACATTACGGTGCCGGTGACGGCCGTAGAGGCGGCTTTAGGATCGAAGATCGAAGTGCCGACGATTGATGGCCGGAGCATGCTGAAGATTCCTCCGGGGACGCAGTCGGGGCAGAAGCTGCGCCTGCGCGAAAAGGGAGTGCCGTCAGCGACTAAAGAAGGCGTGCGCGGAGATGAGATCGTCGAAGTGAAGATTACCGTCCCTATGCCTCGCGACGAGAAGACCAAAGAACTGCTGCGGGAACTGGCGAAGCTTAATCCCGAAGACCCGCGCGAGGAACTCTGGAGCAAGGTCTAGTCCCCAACACCACAGGGGGCACCCTTCGACTTCGCTCAGGAACACAGGGGAATGCACTCGACCCCGGAGGATTGATGGCAGGCGCACCCGTCTCGATCCCATCTTCATTGTTGCCCTTGCGCGTTGACGGGCTGGTTAAACGCTTTGGCGAATTGACGGCAGTCGACGGCATTACGCTGGAACTGCAGTGCGGCGAATGCCTGGGATTGCTTGGCCCCAATGGCGCGGGTAAGAGCACGCTGATACGCAGCATCGTGGGGCGCGTCATCCCGGATGCAGGTATCGTGACGGTCTTCGGCGACCGCGCCGATTCGGCCGGCGCGCGCATGGCATTGGGATGGGTTCCGCAAGAACTGGCGCTCTATCCGAAACTCACTTGCCGCGAAAATCTGGAATCGTTTGGTCAATATCACGGGCTGCCGCGCACCGCGCTGCAAACGGCGCTGGACTGGTGCCTGGAATGGGCGGCGCTCACCGACCGCGCGCAAGATCCGGTGAAGAATTTGTCGGGAGGAATGAAGCGGCGGCTCAACATGGCCGCCGGACTGATCCACCGTCCCAAAGTAATTTTGATGGACGAACCCACGGTTGGAGTCGATCCGCAAGCCCGCAACCGCATTTTTGAAATGATCGAGCAGTTGCGCGGCGAGGGCGTCTCCATGATCTACACGACCCATTACATGGAGGAGGCGGAGCGGCTTTGCGATCGCATCGCAATCATCGATCATGGCCGCATCATTGCGCTCGGAACCAAGGACGAACTGGTGCGGAATGCATTCGCTTCCCGCAGCGAGGTGCTGGCGCGATTCGCGAAGGCCGACGACAGCGTGGCGACTTGGGTGAAAGAGCGCGGAGGAGTCCTCGAAAATGGGATGGCGCGCTTCACCATCGATCATGCAAATGAGATTGCCGGATTGCTCGACTCCGCGGCCAAGGCCGGACATGAACTCGCCGACATCTCGCTGCGCAAACCAAACCTTGAATCCGTATTCCTGCACTTGACCGGGAGGGAATTACGCGACTGATTTTGGCCATTGTGCGCACTGCGCTGATCGGCCTGCGCCGCGACCGCGGAGCTTGGGCGCTGAGCTTCATCCTCCCGATCGGGTTCTTCAGTATCTTTGCCGTGATCTTCGGCGGGCAGCGTGACACCACGCCCAAGATAAGTGTGCTGGTAGTCGATGAAGACCACAGCGCAGCTTCGCAAAGCCTGATCCGGGGGCTGGAGCGGGAAGGATCGTTGCGAGTGAAGACAACGCCGGAACCGAAGCAAGGCGTGGAACAACCGGACTACACGGCCGCAACCGCGGAAGCCGCAGTGAAAGCCGGAACTGCGCCGGTGGCGCTTATTATCCCGCCGGGCTTCGGGAAAAATCCAATTTCATTTGGCGCACCGAATCCGAACCAGCCAACGATCCAGTTGCTGAAGGACAGCAGCGACATGATCGCACCACAGGTGATCGCCGGACTGCTCCAGAAAGTTGCCATGACCTCGATGCCGGAGATCATGGCGGAGCAGGGATCGAAGTATATGGAGGAGTACGCCGGTGGGTTTACTCCGGAACAAAAAAAGAGAATCGACGCGGGGCTCGAAAAACTGCGCGAACGCGAAAGCGCCGAGAACGGCGCCCAGCAAGGTGCCACCGCCGATTCCAACCGCGGCATGCCGATTCCCGTGACCACTCGCGATGTGGTCGGCGAGAACAAGAATAATAAGATGGTGTCGTTTTACGCGGCAGCGATTGGGGTCATGTTCCTGCTCTTCACGGCCAGCAGTGCGGGCGGCTCGCTGCTGGACGAGGCTGAAAGTGGCACGCTGGACCGCGTACTAAGTACGCGCGTGACCATGGGAACGCTGCTGGCGGGTAAGCTCTGCTTCTGCGTGTTGCTGGCGTTCGCTCAACTGGTGGTCATGTTTACCTGGGCGTGGCTGGTTTTCAAGGTCGATTTTCTGGGGCATATTCCGGGGTTTGTGATCATGGGGCTTTCCACGGCCTTTGCCGTGGGAGCCTTCGGCATGGTGCTGGCCAGTATCTGCCGCACGCGCGCGCAACTAGGGCCGCTGTCGACGCTGGTGATCCTGCTCATGTCCTCGATCGGCGGAAGCATGTTCCCGCGGTATTTCATGTCGGAAGCGATGCAGAAGGCGGGCTTGCTGACTATCAACGCCTGGGCGATCGATGGCTTCACGAAGGTTTTCTGGCGCGACGAACCGATCTCACACCTTTGGCCACAGGTTCTGGTGCTGCTTGCAATCGGCATCGCATTAAGCGCGATCGCCCGCAGGCTGGCGCGGCGATGGGAATATTCGTAGGCAGCCTCTGCCCTACTTCTTGCTGGGATCGTCCGCCGGATTCACATAGTTAAATTGCAGCGGCGACATGCCATGGACCTGCACGACCACCGCGCCGGACGCCTTGGCATAGTGGTGCATATCGGGATCCAGATACGCAAAGCTGCCGGCGGGGAAGGTCATCATTTTGGCCTCATCGAACTTATCGCCCATGCCGACTTTGAAGTTGCCGGAAATCACTGTCACATTTTCGCGCTTGGGATGCCAGTGGGGTGCGATCTTGTAGCCATCGGGCATCTTGAGGCGGATGGTAAAGTCGCCTGAACTTGCCGCTGGATCTCCTTCGATTACGGCCAACTGTGCTCCCGGCGCAACGAAAGGCGGCGGTGGTCCGTACTTGATCTGGCCGGGCGTGAACGCATTCTGATGTGATCCCGATTGAGCGAGCAAAACGCTCACGCAAAGCAACAGAACCCCGAGCACAATGTTCCTCATCGCTGATTCCTCCTCCAATTTTGATTGCACCGCTGATGCCCCGCGCACATTTATACGGCGAAGCGCCGGGAAAGATCAACTGATCTCCTCTTACAGCGCCTGGCGACGGAGTACCGCCGTTACCTCCGTACCTGCCCTGGTTGACAAATTTTTTCGATTTTTTGCAGAAAAATCTTGCATCTGTGGAAATTTCCCGTAATCTCACAAATGCGAACTAACTTCACCGAAATGCCCGGGAAATCCGAACGGCGCCCGGGAGCCGCGAGCAGAATTTTCAAGGGAGACGCGGTGGTGAGAGTGAGTCGCCTGAGGAGGAAGCCATAGAAATTGGCAACAGCTACCCGAACCGCTAACATCCCGCAGCCTGGCTTGACGCCTGCCGTCGCACCCCGCGTCGCTTCCCAGAAAAACAAGACGAAGAAGTCTATCCGCCTCACGCTTTGGCCCCTGGTCGCCGCGACCTTCTTTATGGTCTCGGGCGGAACCTATGGCACCGAAGACATCGTGCACGGCGCTGGCTACGGCAAAGCGATTCTCATCCTGCTGCTCACCCCGCTTCTCTGGAGCCTGCCCACCGCGTTCATGATCGGCGAGCTTTCAAGCGCGTTGCCCTTCGAAGGCGGTTACTACGCCTGGGTGCGCCGCGCTATGGGAAATTTCTGGGGATTTCAGGAAGCCTGGCTGTCGCTGGTAGCGTCCATTTTCGATATGGCGATTTATCCCACGCTGTTTGTCGCGTACCTCACTCGCATGTTTCCTTATTTTCAGGAGAACCATCGCGGCGTGGCCGTAGCGCTGGGCGTGGTGATCGTCTGCGCTGCGCTCAACATCATGGGCGTGAAGGTTGTATCGACTACTTCGCTGTGGCTGTTCTTCGCTCTGTCGGCGCCGTTCGCGGCGATCTTTGTGCTGGCGCCGTTCAAGATTCATGCGCTGGCGAATGCGGTGACCAAGCCAACGACCTCAAACGTCGACATTCTCGGCGGGCTGCTCATCTGCATGTGGAACTACATGGGATGGGACAACGCCTCGACGATTGCTACCGAAGTCGAGCGCCCGCAGCGGACGTATCCTCGCGCCATGCTTTGGGCGGTGGTTATCGTCTGCCTGACTTACGTTCTTCCGTTCGCCGCCATGTGGGTCACCGGGCTTCCGGCCAGCGCCTGGGAGACCGGAGCGTGGGCTGACATCGCGCAGTTGATGGGTGGTCCGGTGCTTCGCATTGCGCTGGTGGCGGGCGGCATGATGAGCGGTTTTGGCATGTTCAATGCGCTGGTGATGAGTTATTCGCGGCTGCCGCTCGCGATGGCACAAGACGGCATGCTTCCAAAAGTCTTTGCCAAGCTGCACCCGAAATCGCGCGCGCCATGGGTTGCGATTGTGGCGCTCGCTATCGGCTGGGGCCTCGCTCTGAATCTTGGCTTCGAACGGCTGGTCACGCTTGACATTATGATTTACGGCGCGAGCCTGGCACTTGAGTTTCTCGCGCTGATCTGCCTGCGCATTCGCGAGCCGGAACTGAAGCGCCCGTTCCGCGTGCCAGGCGGGCTGTTTGGAGCGATTGCCGTGGGCATACCTCCAGTGCTGCTGCTGGGATTTGCGATCATTCGCAGCGAACACGAAGTGGTGCTGGGCATGAGTTCGCTCTGGTTTGGACTGATCCTGATCGCCGCCGGCGTCGTCGCCTACCTCATCAATCACGCCCTGAAACCGGCGGGATGGGCCGCCGCTTCACCGAAGCCGGAGATGGCGGCGTAGAATTGCTCGGATATCTCCGGGGCGCCATATGTCTGAGGAATACTTCAAGGGCTTCCTGAGTCCGCCTTGGTGGGATCGGGACGGGACAACTGACGATCCCGTAGATGAGCGAGAGAGTCCCCCGGCCGCGGTGGATGAGGACTTCGCGCAGAAGGTACAGGCAGCTTATGAAACGCTGCCAGCGACAATACGAGCGCTGCCTGACTTTCCTCCTATCGAAATCCTGCAGGAGCCCGTTGGTTCATACTCCGGCAGAAGCGTTTTGGGATGTTTCATCGGCGTATCGCGCTTGAAGAAATCGCAATTTCGCGTGACTCAGGGCCCGACGGTTATCCATATCTATCAGGGTCCGGTCACCCGTTATGCCGGCGCGGAGCTGGATGCGGTTCTAAGGACCGTTGTCTGGCACGAGGTTGCGCATTGGCTTGGGTTTGACACTGAAGAGAAAGTCGCGGAATTGGGCCTGCAATTGGAACCCAAAGGCCGTCGAGCTACCTAACACAGAAGTGCCGGACGACATCCCCGGAGACGCGGCAGGCCGCGTCTTTTTTTTGCATCTGGTCTTTTGTGGCTGGACTTGACCGTTTACATATACACAAAATGTGGACAAAATGGTGTATACTAGACGTATGGGCCGAACCAACATTGTGATCGATGAGAGCCTGATCCGGAAGGCGCGTAAACTGACCCGCCTTCGGACCAAACGGCAGATCGTCGACCGAGCACTTGATCTGCTGGTGCGTTCAGAAAGCCGCAAGGGAATCCTGAAGTATCACGGAAGCGGCATCTGGCAAGGCGATCTGAAGACCTCACGGAGAAATCGGGTGTGATCCTGGTCGACAGCTCGGTCTGGGTCGATTTCTTTCGTCCGTCACCGGGACGCGGTGGGGCTGAACTGAGACGAATGATTGAGGAGAGTGAGCCGTTCGCTCTGACCGGGATCGTCGTCGCCGAGGTTTTACAGGGTTTGAGGCGGGATGCCGGCGTGATTGAACGTTTCCTGACACAGTGGGACATGCTGGAACCCAAGGGATTTGACACGTACCGGAGCGCGGCCGCGATTTACCGCGCTGGACGCGGAAAGGGTATCGCGTCCAGCACGATTGACACCCTCATCGCGGCCATTGCGCTGGAACACGGTGCCAGCGTTTTTACGCTCGATCGGGACTTTGTGCGAATTGCAAGCATGACGGGTCTGGAACTGTACTTCGAGATATGACCAAGCGTAAATCCAAAGGCGCGTACATGATCTCGGCCGTGGCTGAGATGTATGAGATTCATCCGCAGACTTTGCGCCTTTACGAGCGCGAAGGGCTGCTCAAGCCCAGCCGCACCGAAGGCAACACCCGGCTCTATACCGATGAAGATTTGCAGCGACTGGAGTTCATCCTGTCGCTGGCTCGCGATCTGGGCGTCAATATCAGCGGTATCGCCATCATTCTGCAAATGCGCGAGCGCATGGAAGAAATGCAGCACCAGATCCAGGAATTCGTGCAGTACATCCAGCAAGAGGTGCTGGCGCGAGCCTCGGCGGCGGCCGATCCATCCAAGGGCGCAATCGTTCCTCTGCGGCGGCCGATTGTTCCTGTGGTGGATTCGTCGCGGCGTAAGGATTCCAAGTAGGCTCGCTTCCTCTCTTGGCGTTCCTTTCGCCTTTGTTTAGAACTCCACCCAAAATCTTCACCACAGGGGTCACAGGGAATTTCCACAGGGGAACCCCCGCTAAATTTACTTAAATTTCATCTCCGTGCAACCCAACCTGTTCGGGATACGACTAAGGTCTAGCCATGAAATCCGAGAATCTGATCCCTATGCCGGACGCTTCGATGGTGCGTGCGTCCTCGGCGCCCGATAAGAAGACTGAGAAGAAGCTCCAGTTCACTCTGGAAGCCGGATATTGCGGCGGTGCTGTGGTGCTGCATTGTCAGGGACGGATGATTTTCCACCGCGAGGCGCGGGCGCTCTCGAGCATCGTAGCCGAAGTGCTGCCCTCGGCTCGCCGCATGGTGGTGGATTTGGCGGGAATCGATTCCATCGACAGCGGCGGCTTGGGCGAACTGGTGCTCACCCACATGTGGGCGGAGGCGGCGGGATACTCCCTGAAGTTTGCCAGCCCCAGGAAATCGGTTCGGCACCTGTTCGAAATCACTAACCTCGTCTCGGTTCTCGATATGTACGCCAGCGTGCCGGAGGCGCTGGCGGCGATGACTTCGGAGGAAATACACTCGGCGTAAAAGGGGATGACGTTGCGTCCTTTTTGGCCGGGCGGGGACGCCCGGCGCTCCACAAAGAAGCTACTTCTCTCGGTGGAAGCGATAGCGGCCTCCTCTATCTTTGGCCACCTGCTCGGCCACTTTCAAGAAAGCTCTGCCCGCGTGCGACAGCGTCGATTCCTGGCGGTAGACCAGGCGCAGCTTGCGCTGGAAATGCAGATCGCGCACCGGAACGCGCACCAGGTCTCCGCGGGCGATCTCGCTTTCCACGCTGATTTCGGGAACCAGCGCCACTCCCTTGCCCATGCACACGAAACGCTTGATGGCTTGCAGCGTGGGGAGTTCCACATCCATATGTAAGGGAGTTTTGTGGCGGCGGAACGACTCGATCACCAGATCGCGATACGGAGACGCGACGATGTGAGCGACGAACGACTCCGCCCCCAGTTGCCGAACGCTGACTTCGCCGGCTGAGGCCAGGGGATGACCGGGAGGAACTATCAAAGCCAACTCGTCCAGGTAAACAACCGCCGAGCGCAAATGTGGCTCTTGCGGATCGTAGGAGAGGATGCCGAGCTCCACATTGTGCTTGAGAACATCGTCGGGAATTTGACTGCCCAGCGAGCGCCGCACCGTGATCTTGATGGTGGGATGCAGGCTGCGAAACTCGCCTAGCACCGGCAGCAGGTAGAGCGCGGTAAATTCATTGGCGGCGATCACCAGCTTGCCCTTTTGCAATTCGCGCATCTCCACCAGCGCCGTCTGCGCATCTTGCCGCAGATTGAGCAACTGTTGCGCGTATTCCTGTAGAACTCGTCCGGCGTCGGTCAGTACTCCGTCTCGTGAAGAACGGTCGAACAACGGCTCGCCTATATCGAGCTCCAGTTTGCGGATGGTCTGGCTTACTGCCGATTGCGTGCGAAACAGCTTTTCGGCCGCTCGGGAGAAACGGCGCTCGCGGGCTACGGTCAGGAAGACTTCTAGTTGGGATAGGTCCATGGGTCAGGTGTCAGGCGTCAGGTCTCAGATGTCAGGTCTCAGGCCTTGTGTGTTCACAGAAGGGGTTCCTGACACCTGAGACCCGGCACCTGACACCTTTTATCAACTACAGATACTGCATAAGTCTTGCTAATACTATCATCAACGCTAATACTATAGTTACTATAATAATCTTTTCTTTTCACCCCTTCCGCCGATAGAGTTAACAACAGGTACACATTTCTGAAGGGGGAATTCATGGATCGGCCGCGCATCACTATTTTCGACACCACGCTTCGTGACGGCGAACAGTCGCCGGGCTGCAGTATGAATGTGCAGGAGAAGCTGCACTTGGCCCAGCAACTCGACCGCCTTGGGGTCGACGTGATTGAGGCCGGCTTTCCGATCGCCTCCGATGGCGACTTTGAAGCGGTACAACGGATCGCCGCCACGGTACGGCGTCCGGTTATTGCGGGCCTGGCTCGCGCCTGCAAGGGCGACGTCGACCGCGCCTGGCAGGCATTGCAGGGCGCGGCGCGGCCGCGTATTCACGTTTTTCTGGCAACCTCCGACATTCATCTGCAATACAAGCTGCGCATCACGCGCGAGCAGTGCCTGGAGCAGGCGCGCGAGGCGGTTCGGCATGCCAAGTCTCTGTGCGCCGACGTGGAATTCTCGCCCGAAGATGCTACCCGTACCGATGTGCCGTTTCTATGCCAGGTGGTCGAAGCGGTCATCGCAGCGGGCGCCACTACCGTCAACATTCCCGACACCGTCGGCTACACCATGCCCGAGGAGTACGGACAACTCATCCGGGCGTTACGTGAGAATGTGGCCGGTATCGAGAAAGTAACGATCTCCACGCACTGCCACAACGACCTTGGACTGGCGGTCGCGAACTCGCTCGCGGGAGTGCAAAACGGTGCGCGCCAGGTGGAGTGCACCATCAATGGCATCGGCGAGCGCGCTGGTAACGCCTCCCTCGAAGAAGTCGTCATGGCTCTGCGGGTACGATGCGACCGTTATCCGTATGAAACGGGCGTTGTCAGCGAACAAATCTACGCTTCGAGCCAGGCGCTGGCCGAGATTACCCGCGTGCCGGTGCAGCCGAACAAGGCCATCACGGGCCGCAATGCCTTTGCGCACGAGGCGGGAATTCATCAGGATGGCATGCTCAAAAATGCGCTGACCTATGAAATTATGACACCGCAATCGGTGGGCGTGCCCGACTCGCGATTGGTGCTGGGCAAGCACTCGGGGCGGCATGCGCTGGCCCTGCGCTGCGAACAACTGGGACACAAGTTTGAACGCCGCGAACTGGATGAGGTCTATCGCAGGTTTGTGGTTCTTGCCGACCGCATCAAGAAGGTGCAGGACAGCCATTTGCTGGAACTCATCGAGGATGTTGTGCGAGGCAAGGTCAGCCCCAGCGCAGCGGCCGCTGAGCCAGGGAACGTTGACCCGTGGAAGAAGTTTCCGCCAGCAACCGCCCCCTTGCCTTTACCGCGCGCCGCCACCGCAGCCGCTGGCGCCGGTTCCAGCGAGTCCCGTGCCGCTCAACCAGCAGACAGCGATAGCCAACCCGAGGGGCGACCCGGTGGCACACCGCCTACCAACTGGTTTGGCGGTACTCCCTTCGCCGAGCATCACGGCGAGCAAGAAGACTATCTCTGGGGTGTTTAACTGTTTGGGGTGTTTAAATCCTCGGACGTTTAATTCTTGGGGCGTTTACTTTCTTAACACCGGGGTCAATGACTTCACAGATCGTGAATAGAATGTGAAATGTCCGTAAGCGTACTTTCGCGGGCGGCCTTCCTCGTATTATGCTTGCGGAACAAAGCGAGGACTCCATGGAACTCCGCGTCACTTCCCTCCCCGGCGACGGAATTGGTCCTGAAGTTACGTCGCAAGCCATCTGTGCTCTGGAAGAAGTGGCCGACGGTTTTGGCCACGATCTTGAACTCGACGAAAAAGAAATTGGCGGCGTTGCGCTGGAAAAGTGCGGCAATCCCTTGCCGGACGCGACCCTTCAGGCCTGCCTCGCGTCCCACGCCGTCCTGCTTGGCGCTGTCGGCAATCCCGCCTTCGATCACAATCCGCGCGAACTTCGCCCCGAAGCCGGGCTTTTGCGACTCCGCCAGGAATTGGGAGCGTTCGCCAATCTGCGGCCCGCTGTGTTTTATCCAATGCTGGCTGGTTGCTCGCCGTTGCGCGAGGAGATCGTCAAGGGAACCGACATTCTGATCGTGCGCGAACTGCTCGGCGGCGTGTATTTCGGCCAGCCGCGTTCCATTGAAGGCTCGCCCGGCGATCGTCACGCGATCAACACCATGCGCTACTGCGAGCCAGAGATCGACCGCATCGCGCGCGTCGCCTTTCATCTGGCCGGCACCCGGCGGCGGCGCGTCCTTTCTGTCGACAAGTCGAATGTTCTGGAGTGCTCGCGTCTGTGGCGCGAAGTCGTCACCAGCGTCGGACGCGATTTCCCCGACGTGCAACTCTCTCATCAGTACGTGGACTCCGCCGTCATGAGGCTGGTTCTTAAGCCGACCGAGTTCGATGTGATCCTCACCGAAAATATGTTCGGCGACATACTGTCAGACATGACGTGGGGAGTCGTGGGATCGCTTGGCCTGCTGGCTTCGGCGAGCATCGGAGGTCCGGTCGGTCTCTACGAACCGGTGCATGGTTCGGCTCCCGACATCGCAGGACAGGGTATTGCCAATCCGCTTGGCGCCATCCTGTCGGTCGCCCTGATGTTGCGCCATACCTTTCATTTACCCAAGGAAGCAGAGTGCGTGGAGGCGGGTGTGACCGCGATCCTGGGAGGAGGCTTCCGCACCCGCGATCTGGCGCGTCCCGACGAGCGGACCGTTTCTACCGAAGAAATGGGCGCGCAAATCGCCGAGTTCGTGCGCCTGGCCGCACACTCCAATGGAAAACCCTGGCGCGATCTTGAACGCACGCCGGAAATAACCTGTCCGTGATGCGGAGCACGGTGTTCGTCTGGTTCGGCTGGCGCCGCACACCTATCAAGCCGCCTCATAGCTTGCCAGCAGACACCACGGCTGCGGCGCTATACGCGCCGGTAATAGAATTCCAGCGGATGCGCAGAATCTCCAGGAACATTTTTATTCCGTCGCGGAAAGGATGCAGCCGCGTGCCTTCGCTGTGCGCCCAGAGAACTGGAACTTCTTCCACCCGCAGACCCGCGCGCCGGGCTAAAAACAGAATCTCCGGATCCCATCCCCAGCGTTCAATTTTCTGCAAAGGAAAAATGCGTTGTGCGGCGTCGCGGCGAAAAGCTTTGAATCCGCATTGCGTGTCGGTGAAATGCAAGCCCAGAATCACCCGCAGCGCCAGATTGAAGATTCGCCCAAACACCTGCCGGTAGAGCGGCTGTCGCTCGGTCTGCAGTTCTACCCGGAGCCAGCGTGACCCGATGGCGATGTCGGCGCCGCGGGCAATGGCGTCGAACAGTTTCCGCGCCTCTTCTATCGGCGAAGAAAGATCGGCATCCGTGAACAGGCAAATGTCGCCGCGCGCATGCAGCATCCCATTGCGCACGCTGTAACCTTTGCCGCGATTTCCTGGGTTCTCCAGCAGCAGAACCTGCGGATACGACTTGCCGTATTCCCGCACAATTTGCGCCGTATCGTCGGTCGAACCGTCATTCACAACCAGAATTTCAGCGTCCCAGTTTCGTTCTTGTATGTAGCGGAGAAGCGCATCGAGCGTCGGCCGGATGCGGGTGCGTTCGTTATATGCCGGAATGACGAAGCTATAAGTCATCGGGTGGTCGGGTGATCGGGTCATCGGGTGATTGAAGGTCAAACGCTTGTGCATTTGAATTTTAGATGGCCCGATGACCCGATGGCCAGATCACCCGATTCTCACGCCACTTGCCGGCGCTGGTCGAGCATGTTGAAGAATTCTGAAACCAGCTCCTGGTCCCAAAGTCCGCTGCGCGCTTCGGCGCGCATAGTAAGCGCCGCCTGCTCGTGGCCGAGCGCGGGTTTATAGGGACGCGCCGTGCGCAGCGCGTCGTAGATGTCCACCACCTGCAGGATGCGCGGCAGCAACGGTATCTCGCCGGCCCGAAGCCCATCGGGATAGCCGCTGCCGTCGGAGTGCTCGTGATGATGCCGGATGATCGGAAGCACCAGCCGCAACGAGCGCAACGGCCGGCAAATCGTCTCACCGGTCACGGGATGCTGCTTCATGATCTCCCACTCTGCCGGCGTCAAGTCGCTGCCTTTTTTCAGGATTTCATCCGGAACCGCGATTTTTCCCAGGTCATGCAGGTACCCGCCTCGGCGCAGAGCCACAA
>JBAWFQ010000085.1:0-15661 GCA_049592035.1 Terriglobales bacterium | reverse complement strand
ACGCGCATGTTCTGATCCACATCCGCCAGCACGGTGGGCGCAAAAAACGTTGGCCCGAGCTCGCGCAACCGCGCGCCACCGGTGACGACGCGCGCCCCGCGCTGCTTCGCATCTTCTACCTGCGATTCCACGATCCGCACTTGCCGCTCGTGGATCATGGGGCCAATTTCGGTAGCCGCATCCATGCCATTGCCCACGCGCAGCTTGCGCGTCTTCTCGCTGCAGGCGTCTAAGAACGTTGGATACAAACTCTGATGCACGTAGCAGCGTTCGACCGACAGGCAAGTCTGCCCCGCGTTCACAAACGCTCCCCAAACCGCGCCGCTCGACGCGACATCGACATCCGCGTCTTCCAGCACCAGCATGGGGTCTTTGCCACCGAGTTCCAGCACCAGCGGAAGCAGGCGTTCGGTGGCGATCTGGGCAATTCGCCGGCCGGTACCGACGCTTCCGGTAAAAATCAGTTTGTCGATCTGGCTTCCAACTAGCGCCGCCCCGGTAGCGCCTTCGCCCGGGAGCACCTGGAAAATATCGTCAGGAACTCCAGCCTCGCGCAGCAGCACCTGGAATTCGAGCGCAATCAGCGGCGTCAACTCGGAAGGCTTGAGCACGACCGCATTGCCCGCAACCAGAGCCGCCAGCGTCTCCGTCGCCGGAATCGAAAAGGGATAATTCCACGGCGAGATGATTCCGATGACGCCATAGGGCTCGTGCAAAATGCGTCCGGATTTGGTTTTCATCACCGGATTGCCGTGGGGCAGCTTTTCATCGTGCAGGATCGCAAATGTGTGGTCGATCAGGAATCGCGTCGCGTCGAGAACGACCAGAACTTCCGTGAGCAGCGCCTCGACCAAAGGCTTGCCCACTTCCTGCGTAATGCGCCGCGCAACGTCGCTCTTACGCGCGAGCAGAATCTGCTGAAAACGCCGCAGAACTCGAACACGATTGCGAATGCCCCAGCCATGCCAATCCGGTTGCGCGGCGTGTGCGCGCGCGACCGCCGCGCGCACTTCGGTCGGGCCGGCGCTATCCAGTTCGCCCAGTACTTCGCCCGTCGCCGGGTTCACCGAGGCGATGCGGGAGACGGCGAATTCGGCGTTAGTGGCCATCTGCGAAGAAGTGTACGCGGGACGCAACCCGTGCGCCAGAGCCTGTTTTTCTCCCTTATGACTTGTCATCCTGTATGAATTGTCATCTGAGTATTGAATTGTCATCCTGAGCGAAGCGAAGGACCTGCTGTTTGCCAGCGCACGAAACAGCAGGTCCTTCGCTTCGCTCAGGATGACAAAGCTTGGGAGTTTCAGTATTCCACCTCAACCAGATACAGCCCGCTGGCGGGCGCGGTGGGACCAGCGGCCGTGCGATCCCGCGCGTCCAGAATACGGATCAAATCTTCCCGGCTCAGCGTTCCCTTCCCTACCAGCACGAATGTGCCGATCAGGTTGCGTACCATGTGATGAAGAAATCCGCTGCCGCGCACCGTGTAGATCAGTTCTTCGCCATCGTGCGTCCAACTGGAAGAGAAGATCGTGCGAACATTGCTCACCGTTTGCCCCTGTATTCCCTCGTGTCCCCTGTGGTTAAGATTTTCCTCCGCAGCCATACGTTCCACCCGCTCCGGGTCGACCGCCGCGAACGACGTGAAATCGTGCTCGCCCACCACCACGCCTGCGGCCGCAATCATCGCCGCTTCTTCCAGCGGATACGGATAATGCCACACATACCGCGCCAGAAACGGCGGGCAGATCGCTCCGCGGCGAATACGATAACGATAAGTTTTAGCGCGCGCCGACTTGCGCGCGTGGAACTGGGGCGCGGTCTCGGTCACCTCCAACACCCGAATCGAAGCCGGAAGAATGTCGTTAAGCGCTCGCAGCCAGTTCTCAACTGGAATTGCCGACGCGGTCGCAAAACTGGCGACTTGGGCCAAAGCGTGCACGCCCGCATCGGTGCGGCCGGAACCCTGTGGCAGTACATTTTCCCCGCTCAGCCGTCCAATGGCTGAGGCCAGCGCGCCTTGGACAGTCATCCGGCCGGGCTGCACCTGCCAGCCGGCGAAATCGGCGCCATCATAGGAAAGGATCAGTTTGAGATTACGCACATTCCCTTTCAAGTCCACCGCTGCTTGAGCATCATGGTCCGGATTTGCAAAGTTTTGCCGCTGCGCTCACCGCGGGTGCGGCGGGCCGGTCAGCTATACTATTTCACTTACGACCAATTTATTCACGGTCCATATATTCAGGATCCATGGAAATGGAAAGGCTTGCTTTTCCCTGGCGTTGTCGGGAAAAAACGCCCTGAACGGGTTGCAAGGAACTCTTGCCTATCGTCCTGCGTATTATCAAAGTGTCAGCACAAGTACGAACCACTATGTCCGTTCCTCTTGAGCCGGATCGCTTGAGCGTGATCGTTCAATTTGTGATCGTTGGAGTTGTAATCGTCTGGGTTGTGATCGTCTGATGTGTGATCCATGGAGATGATGCGAATGCAACGTTCTATAGTCGTGACTGCCTTTCAGCGAGCTGCCGCCTTTTCCCTTGCTGCCGTCCTCCTTGCCGTAATCATGGCGCCCTCAGGGTGGGCGCAGGATGCTTCAGTCGTGCCGAGCGCGCCATCGGCGCAGAAGGCTGCGTCGTCATCGTCGCAACCATTTGATGTGAAAGAGTACGCGAAACCGCGGTCGCACTTCCCCGACCCGGCTGGTCCCTACATTCCGCGCCACGTAGAGCCGCCGAACCTGACTAATACGCCGCGCATCGACCAACTCATGCACGATGGCAAGCTTTACATTTCGATGAACGACGCGGTAGCTCTGGCGCTTGAAAACAACCTCGACATCGCCATCGCCCGCTACAACCTGAATATCGCCGATACCGACGTCTGGCGCACGAAAGCTGGCGCTCCTTTTCTAGGCGTTCCGTTCGGCATTGTGCAGAACACGCCAGGTGGCAGCGTGGGTGGACTCGGGGGACAAGTCGGCTCCGGCCAGGGCGGCACTTCGGTCGCCGCGGGCGGTGCTGGCGCCGGCGTCGGGGGCATAGTCGGCTCAACCTTCGGAATCGGACCACTCATCACCAGCTTCGATCCCATCATCACGGGCACTCTCCAATTCGACCGCGCGGAGATCAACTGCACCACGCCCTTTTGCGGCAGCAGCCAGAACACGACCACCGCGAATTTTGCCTATACCCAGGGTTTCCAGTGGGGCACGAATCTGTCAGTCGCCTTCAACAACAGCCGACTGACCTCCAACAACGAATTTAACCAACTAAGTCCGCTTCTGAATTCCAGTTTCCGCGCGCAGGTGACGCAGCACCTGCTACAGGGCTTCGGCTTCGCCCCCAACAAACGCTACATTCAGATCGCCAAAAATAACCGCGAACTTTCTGACGTGGCTTTCCGCTTGCAAACGATCACCACCGTCGACCAGATCGAGAACATGTATTGGGATTTGGTCTATGCGTATGAGAATGTGAAGGTGCAACAGGAAAACCTCGCCTTCGCGCAGAAGACATTATCCGACACCAGAAAACAGGTTGAGATTGGAACGCTGGCGCCCATCGAAGTGGTGCGGGCGCAGAGCACCGTGGCTTCCGATCGGCAGACCATGACCCTTGCGCTGACCAATCTTCAACGTCAGCAGCTGTTAATGAAGAATGCGCTCAGCCGCACGCTCGTCGACCCCACGCTAGCGGATGCCGAGGTGATTCCCACGTCAATCATGGAGGTGCCAGCGGAAGAGCCCGTCACCCCAACGGAAGAATTGGTCAATGACGCCCTCAGCCATCGTGCTGACCTGGCGGAGGCCCGCATCAACCTCACCAATACAGACATCAGCAACAAGGCGATCCGCAATGCCCTGCTGCCCAGTTTGGACGCGTTCGCTTACTATCAGGGAAGTGGCGTGGGTGGAACCCAGAATCCGGGCTACGTCTGCATAACCGAACCGTCATTTTGCACGGTACCGGGTCAACCGCCGTACGTCTCTGTACCCCCGACCGGTTATAACGACACGCTGAACCAGTTAATCAATTCGACGGCTCCCGACAAGGGCATGGGCTTCCAACTTACCATCCCCCTACGCAACCGCGTGGCGCAAGCGAATCAGGTACGGTCGGAATTCGAATACCGCCAGGCGCAGTTACACATTCAACAAATTGAAAACCAGGTTCGCATCGAGGTGCGCAACGCGCAGTTTGGCGTGCAGGAGAATCGCGCCAGCGTGGCTTCCGCCCAGGCTGCCGTCGATCTGGCGCGCCAGTCTCTTGACGCCGAACAGAAGAAATACGCGCTCGGAGCATCCACATCGACGCTGGTGCTGCAGAACCAGGATCAGCTGACCCAGGCCGAAGTCACGCTCGTCTCGGCCAAGGCCTATTACGAAAAAGCCCAACTTGAACTCGACCGGGCGACCGGGCTTCTGCTGGAGCGTGCCAACATTGAGATCGCTGACGCGGAGCGGGGCCAAGTCACGAAAGCTCCGAATGTTCCGCACGTGACGTCTCGGCCGGCCGACCAACAAATGCCAACCAACACACCACCGCAACCGCAACAGTAGCGCCACAAAATAGCATCGATCGATGGAGCGCTGGGCGCCGGGTGCCCCATTCTTGCGCGTTTTGTGCGCAAGAGTGGGATACCACAACCGCCGCAATCTTGAGCCTTTTCCCGCCTGTCATATTGAGTTTCCCGCTGCCGAATCCAGAGCGAAGCCGAAGGGGCATTCCCATCTCCCAGGTGTTTTTCTTTTGACCCACGCCGCCGCTCGCGTATCCTCTCAGCGTGACGCTCTCAGCCATCGGCTGTGATTTGCGATGAATGTCCTCATACTGTTTTCGCACCGCTGGCGCGGAGGCCGGGCGGGCGGCGCCGAAATCCACGCCATGGACTTGATCAAGGGCCTCGCCGCAAAAGGCCACTCCATCGTCCTGGTAACCGGCAAAATAGATGACGGATGCCGCCGCGGTCCCGCCGACGGTGTCGCTGCGCATTTTGAGTTACCCTTCCAAACCATCAACCCGTTTGACAGTCTTAAAATCCACCGCCGCCTGACGGAGATCGTCGCCGAACATCGAATCGAAATCGTCCACGCCCACCACCAGACCGGAGCCTACCTTGCCGACCGACTCTGGCGCAGGAAGCACATCCCTTATGTCGTGACTGTGCACGGTCCCTGGCACAGCGCTCTGTTCAAGAAAGCGAACTACAAGGCATTTCGCCGCCTCATCGCGGTCAGCGACTCCCTGCGGCAACTTTTGATCACGGGCTTTCTTGTTCCACCCGACCGCATACGCACAATCCAGAATGGAGTCGATCCGCGCCGGTTCGAAGGAATTAGCAGCATTGAAGCCGCGCGCATCCGCGCCGCAATCGGCGGTGCCGATGAAATCGTGCTCAGCCTGATCGGCCGCATCGCGATAGCAAAAGGACACTTTGACTTGCTCAACGCCCTCAAGTTACTTCCACCGGATCTTCCCTACCGCTGCCTGATCGTAGGCGAGGGCAGAGATCGCGTCCGCGCCCGCCTGGAACGTCTCGCCGAGTCCCTCGGCCTGAAACGGAAGGTGACGTTTTGCGGCTATCAATCTTTTTCGAACATTCCAGTCGTGCTCGCTGCCACGGATATCCTGCTGCTGCCCTCGCATCGTGAAGGTCTGCCGCTATCGATCGTCGAAGCGATGCTCTCGAATGTTCCCGTGATCGCAGCCACTGTTGGAGGCGTTCCCGAGATTATCACTCACGGCCAGAACGGACTCCTCTTCCAGGCTGGCGACATCGCAACTCTCGCCACTTTAATCCGCCAACTGATCGGCGACATGAACTTGAGGCGGCAACTTGCGCAAGCCGGCCACCGCACCGCCAGCGAGCGATTCCTCGTCGGCAGAATGGTCGATGAAACCGAAGCCTATTACCAAGCGATCCTCGATGAGTCGATGGCCACCACAACGTTCTGATCGACGTTTTTTGCATGCGAACAGTAGAATCGACCTATGTCTCGACTCGTGCGCCGTCTGCTCGGCGAACGCGTGTATATCAAGTTCAAACCTCTGGGCCATTATCCCGACTATCTTTGGTGGGTGCTCAGGGGCAAGCCGGCGCGTTCCCCACATCTCCTGAAGCAACGGACAGTCGCCGAATATGGCCGCCGCTATAACCTGCGGTGCCTGGTGGAAACCGGCACCTATTACGGCGAAATGGTCGCGGCGCTATGCCAGCAATTCGATCAGGTTTATTCGATTGAGTTCGATCCCAAACTGGCCGAATACTCGCGAGAGCGCTTCAGGAATTATCCGCAGGTGAAAATTCTCGAGGGCGACAGCCGCGTGCTGGTACCGCAAGTCGTGGCGGAACTCGATCGTCCCGCCGTTTTCTGGCTTGACGCCGGCTACTATGGAGTCGATCTCGCGACCGGCGATCTCAGCCGTTTGCTCACCGAATTGCGCGCCATTCTCTCCAGTCCCATCAAAGAACACGTGGTGCTGATGGATGATGCGCGGATGTTCGTTGGAACGGATACTAAGTTCTCAGCAGCCCAACTCGTCGCCTGGATAGAGCGCGAGTATCCCGACCGCAAAGTGGAAATCGTTCGCGACATCTTCAGAGTCACGCGCCGATAGGCTCGGGTAAGAGTTGAATCCAACCTTCACCAACCGCTCGGTCGGTCGTGGCATTTTGCGCTAGGGTGACCGCTCCTCTATCATCGAAGTTATAGTGGGGAAGCGAATGCCCAAGAACAGGCCAATAGCTGAAGTGTCTAAGACTGTAGCGGAAAGCCCGATCTCCGATGTCTTCGAAAGCCGCCATCCGGCGACGTCGGAAAAAGAATGGGCAGAGAAAACGCTGGCGCCCACGCTGGAGAAGGCTCCCGAAAAACCGATCGGCGCTCCTACCGGCACCAACCTCGACGAGCGCGGTCACGCCCGGTTCAGCACTATCTCGAATACGCCGATCCGCCGCCTCTACACGCAGGCCGATCTCCCCGCCGACTGGAACTACGACCAGTACCTCGGCTATCCCGGCCAACCGCCCTACACGCGTGGCATTCATGCGACTGGCTACCGCGGCAAGCTTTGGACGATGCGCATGTTCTCCGGCTTCGCCTCGCCCGAGGAAACCAACCAGCGCTACAAGTATCTGCTCGAACACGGCGGCGGCGGACTCTCGGTCGCCTTCGATCTGCCGACGCTGATGGGCTACGACTCCGATCACCCGAACAGCGAAGGCGAAGTCGGCAAGTGCGGCGTCGCCATCGACTCGCTCGAAGATATGGAGATCCTGTTCGACGGCATCAGCCTCGAAAATGTCACCACATCGATGACTATCAATTCACCGGCCAGCGCGCTCTGGGCAATGTATCTGGTCGTGGCGGAAAAGCAAGGCGCCGACTGGAAGAAGATCTCCGGAACCATCCAGAACGACATCCTCAAGGAATACATCGCGCAAAAGGAATATATTTACCCGCCCGCCCCGTCGCTGCGCCTGGTGATCGACACCTTTGAGTTTGGATCGAAATTCACGCCGCGCTTCAACACCATCTCGATCAGCGGCTACCACATTCGTGAAGCCGGATCGACTGCGCTGCAAGAGCTAGCGTTCACCATCTACGACGGCGTGGAATATGTCGAGTGGGCGCGCCGCCGCGGCCTTGATGTCGACGACTTCGGCCCACGCCTTAGCTTCTTCTTCAACGCGCACAACGATTTCTTCGAAGAGATCGCCAAATACCGCGCCGCGCGCAAGATCTGGTATCGCCTGATGAAAGACCGCTTCGGCGCAAAAAACGATCGTACCCGCCTGCTGCGCTTCCACACGCAAACCGCCGGCGTCTCGCTGCCCGCGCAGCAACCGATGAACAACATCGCACGCGTAGCGCTGCAGGCTCTCGCGGCGGTGCTAGGAGGCACGCAGTCGTTGCACACCGATGCCTACGACGAAGCCCTCGCCCTGCCGACGGCCGAGGCAGCGCGCATCGCGCTGCGCACCCAGCAGATCATTGCCTTCGAGTCCGGCGTGGCCCAAACTGTCGATCCTCTAGGCGGCAGCTACTTCGTCGAAAAACAAACTCTCGACATGGAAAACGGCGCCTTCGATTACTTCGAAAAGCTCGACCAGATGGGCGGCATGGTCAAAGCCATCGAGCGCGGATACCCGCAGAAAGAAATTGCCGAGGCCAGCTACCAATACCAGCGCGCGGTGGAAGCGAGCGAAAAGATCACGGTCGGCGTGAATGATTTCGTCATCGAAGAGGGGTCACCGCACATTCTCTACATCGGTGAATCGGTAGCCCGTGCGCAAGAGAAAAAACTAAAAGCCCTGCGCACTCGCCGCTCAAATGAAGAAGTCCACCGCCGCCTCGATGCGCTGAAACAGGCCGCCGCCAAGGCTCCCACAGCGGGCTCCAACGGCAATATTTCCGGCGCCAATACTATGCCCTACATCATCGACGCCGTCCGCGCCTATGCCACCGTGGGCGAAATCTGCGAAGCGTTGCGCCAGGTATTTGGAACGTATACGGAAGTGAGTGTCACCTAACCTCTGTTTGTGGTTGCAAATTGCAACCGCAAAGATTCGTCACATTCGAAGCGCCCATTGATCACATCCTTGGCTGGCTACAATCGTTACGATCATACGATGCAGACACACTCAGGAAAACCCAGCGAGACCCGCCGTTTCACGCCTAACCGACAAAGGGCTGCCGTGGTTCCCATCGAATCCCGAATCACGATTCTGCGCCATCAGAAAGTCATCCTCGATACCGACCTCGCCGAGATCTACGGAGTCCCGGTCAAGCGCCTCAATCAGCAGGTGAACCGCAACCGGAGCCGCTTTCCCGCTGATTTTATGTTCCCGCTTAAGCCCCGCGAGTTCGCCGCTTTGAGGTTGCAATTTGCAACCTCAAACGTAGGACGCGGTGGCCGGCGCTCGCTTCCTTACGCCTTCACTGAACACGGCGTAATCATGGCAGCGACTGTCCTCAACTCGGATCAGGCAGTAGAGATGAGCATTCTTGTGGTGCGCGCCTTTCTCCGCTTGCGTCACTTGCTGGCTACAAACAAAGAACTCGCCGCCAGGATCGAAGAGTTGGACAAGCGCCTGGGGAAGCACGATGGCACTATCCAGGAAATCATCGACGTCATCGCGAAGCTAATGAACCCGCCACCCCGTCGCCGCAGCAAGATCGGATTCGCGCTCCCCACAGCACGGACTGGGTAGTCTTAGGTCGTTTTGAATTTGCGCCGAATCAATCTTCCCGCCACCCTGCTACTTCATGCGGTTGCGATAAAGACTTCCATCCACTTGTCCGACCATCGCGTTGATATCGAGCGGCACCTGTAAGAAGGCGGCTATTTCTTCGGCGACTGCCTTGGGCTCGCGCAGCACGCGATGATAATGCACGCGGCACACCTGCATATTCGCTTTCCCCGCCAGCCACTTATTCACCTCGACCAGGTGGCGTTGAAAGTGCTCTTCGATCGCGGAGTTGTCGCCGATCGAATCCGTGTTACCGCGGCGCCGCAGCATTTCGTCCTGCGACTTCAGCACCTCAGGCAGCGGACGCTGCATGAAGACGATGCGGTAATCGTGGCCCGCGGGCAGCGACAGAATCAGTTGCGAAATAACCTTCACAACTTTCCCTTCGGCTTCGGCAATCAGGCTAGGGTCTTTCGGAAGCTGCTTGATGCGCTCCCATTCCAAGTAGCCCTTGGGGTTGTCGGTATCGGCTTTGCGTTCGCCGTCGGAGAGCACGGGCATCCCGCCCGCATCGAGCATCTGCATCATCAGCGATGTGCCCGACCGCGGCAGTCCCGAAACAATAGTGATCATCAGTACCTTTCAAAAAACGCAGGATAACAGGCGCGAATTCCCGGCTCCACTGCCTCTGGGTTCCGCATTGAAATGTTAATGATAGTGGCAACGGGGCCGTCGGGCAAAGACGAGTGCTGCGATCCCGCCAAACGAAATCCGCAACCTCCCAAAACCGCCGCCCCGCCGCCATTGCGTCCCGGCGAGCGTTCTGGTAACGTGCCTGTCATCTCCAAGGAGGCCCCCGTGGCTTTTTGTGCAACCTGTGGAACCCAGATCGCGGATGGAACGACTTGCCCGAAGTGTGGTGCTGGCGCAGCGCACGCCACCAGCATTGTGGCACCGGCCGGCGCGGGACTTGCCGATAATGTGGCCGGCGCGCTCGCCTACGTGACCATCATTCCGGCGATTGTGTTTCTGGTGCTGGAACCGTTCAACAAAAAGCGATTCGTCCGCTTCCACGCCTTTCAATCCATCTTCTTTTGTGTCGCCTGGATCGTGGTCGACATTGCCCTGACTTTCCTGGGCCATATTCCGTTCCTGGGATTGATGCTGTGGCCGCTGGTCGGTCTAGCCATGTTTGTGATCTGGCTGATTCTGATACTCAAGGCCTATCAGGGACAGATGTTCAAGCTCCCCATAATCGGCGACATGGCCGAACAGCAAGCTGGCGCGTAACCCTCGCCGGCCCCTGATCCCGTGCCGTGCGGGAGGAAACGCCCGCCTGCCAAAATCGTCTCTCCTTTCGCGCCCACATCGGGTAAGCTAGTAAGTGCTGTGTTTACCGGTCTTGAGTCCACGAGTCTGCAGCCGCCAGCGTCGGTATTCCGGCGCCATCGCGCGGTAGCAGTGTCAGTGGCCGCGCACCTGGCCTTGTTAGCCGTAATCGTCTTCCACAATCCCAAGGTGCTCGATTTGAGCCCCGCATCGCTTGCCTTCGGAGACGGCGCTCACTCCTACAAGCTCATCTACTTTCCGCCGCGCGCGAATGCTGACGCGCCCCCAGACGCTGCCAAGTTGCTGTTCCCAAGGCAAAGCAAGCCGCGACCGCTCCCGATTCCCAAGGCGTCCAAGCCTGCGCCAGAGCCTCAACCCTTCCTGGCCGACGCCGAGGCGGGCGATCACAATTCTCATGCCGGATCCGCGCTGGGCACAATGATTGACGGACCGATTACCGGTCACGAAGTCCATGTCGCATATCCGGTCGTGTATCCGAATCCTCCCGTGGACCGCGCCGAGCTGCCGAGGGACCTGGTAGGAGATGTCGTCATCGAAGTGACCATCGACTCCCAGGGCAATGTAGTTGAGACCAAGGTCGTACAAGCGATCGGCCACGGGATCGACGAAAAGATCGAAGCCACTCTTCGCCGCTGGCACTACCAACCCGCTACGCTAGACGGCACACCCGTCGCCTCCAAGCACGACGTACACTTCCATTTCCCATCGTAGAGGATCGGATCATCGCATCGGGTGATCGGTCTATTTAAACAATTGTCATCCTGACAGTCGTCGCCTGGCTGAAGAAGCGCGGCAAAGGATACCAGACCCGAGTGAACAGCATTCTGAGACAGACATGCTGGCCGATACCAAGCGCGCATGACGACCGGCCCGTTCAAGTCCTTTCGCTAATCACATACTCATGCTGTCCGTCGCGAATAATCAGCACCCGCTTGCCCGCCCGTTCGCCCACTACGAATTCGAATCCGGCAATGCTGGGATCGGTGGTGATGAACGACACCGTGCCATCGTCATTTTTTCGCGAAGCTACCTTGCTCTTCCACTCGCCGACATCGAATGTGGTGCTGTGAAAGTCGCTCCGCCGGGAGTTACGCTAGGCGTTGCCGTTTGAATCAACGGCATGAAGCGAATCCGACTACATCGCACTACCAAAGCTTTCCCTGCCCGCCAGTCTCTACAATCTTTCGCAGCCACTCCGGTGACCGCTTCTGTTTTGTTTTAGCCGCGCGCAGGGCAGCCTCCTCTTCCTCTGGAGTCGTCCCGATCCCGAACGAAAAATCCGCGCCCTCGATGCTTTGGATGCGGCCATCGGCGTAGACCTGAAACGGTTCCCCGAAAATCCGCCGCGCTTCGGAAAGCTTGGCGCTCAATTCCTCGCGGGACTCTCCCTTGCACAGAAATCGATCTCCATGGTGGTGATAGGCGTCCAACCCAACGGAGATGAGTATCTTGCCCAGCCGGCGCAAGAGCGCATCGCCGGCGATCCGGCCGTAACAGTCATTAAAAATCGTCATCAGGTCAACCTCGGCGATGACTACGAACGGACTGGCCTTCCCTTCCTCAAAGGCCTGCCGGTTCGGCAATTCAGTCAGCGCGGAGATCAACAGAACAGGCTTTACAGTTTCCGCAATCGGAGTCGCCGGGCAGACGGATCGATGCACCGAGATCGCAGCCTTCGCCTCTTCCAGGGTCGATGCAATTCCGCTTTCCACCATGAACGCCGCGAGAAATCCCGGAGAGCGCGAGATGCCGTGCCTGCAGTGGATCAAGATCCGTTCGCGGGTCTGTTCGTGCAGCCAGCCCAGCGCTTCCTTCACATGCCCGGGATAAATGATTCCGATGTCGGGAGCCGGAATGTATTTGTAAGCCTTGCCAGGATGCTCGGCGGACTGGTCGCGACCGAGCGGATAGTAAGCGTCGGGCCCGCGAACGTTGAGGATGGCCGTAATCTTCTCTGGATTTTTGCGCACCAGTTCGTCGGCGTCTTGCTGGCTGCCCAGCCACAGGTCGTTGACGATGTGCTGCATCATGAGGGGCTTCGTTCGGCTGAACGTCGGTTCAACAGTTTGCCGAAAACGCGCGTTTCGTATCAGGGCATGGCTTTAGCGATGCCATAAGTCTTTTAAATCAGATGCCCCTTTTAGGGGCCGAGCAGCGCCAATCGACTTTTTCAGCAATCTGTCAGGCCGAATTGTCGGTTGCAAAAAACCACTTCCACCAATCCCTCATTCTCGGGTTAAAATGTCCGCCATGGCTAAGAAGACAGGTATCAGCGATTCGTCGCTTTGGATTGTCACCGTCGTCTTGTTGGTGCTTACTGTCTGGATGTATTTCAAGCGGTAGGCCGACCGGCCTCTAGTGCTGCTTGGCCGAGGAACTGGCGGCCAGCTCGCGGAACAGGCCCAGCAAGGCGGATGCGGCTTTCTGATCGGACAGGTTTTCGAGGGCGACCGTGGCCGTGAAATGCGGCGAGGTCGAGTTGAAGCGGACGCCGACAAAATCCTTGTCGCGCCACGACGCCAGTGCGTTCACCACCGGACTAAGCTCGACCGGCCAGTCTTCCTTGGTGGTAAGAATCACGGGGCCGGGACGAGTGACCGTCCAGGCGCGAGTGCTTTTCGAGTTCTTCCCTCCCGAGTGCCCCGACCAGCGATGACGAACGACGTCGAGATGAAAGCCGGGCGGAAATCCCATATCGGCTTCAAAGGTGAGCGTTTCCTGCTGCTGCCGCCAGCGGCTCAGAGCCCACTGCACTGGAAGCGGCCGCGGCAACAGCCGAATGGTGAGATGGGCGTCCTCAAACCAGCGCGAGGAAAGATGAAGTGTCGCCTTCAACCGTGAACTGCTGCGCTGCCACCGCAGATCGGCGACGCGGCCTTTTCCCAGGCACGCCGCCTGCACCCAGCGCAGCACATTGCCCGCCCGGCGCCGGTTGTAGCGCACGAACCAGCCGTACCACACAAAACCAAGCGCCAGCGCTGCGACTACGTCGATGAGAATAAAGCGGACCAAGGTGCGGCTGCCTCTGCGGAGAGATCGTACTTCTAATAGATGCAACTGCGCAAGGGGAGGAAAAGGAAAAAAAGTGCTTTTCCCGCCGATGGGTGCCCCATCCTTGCGCGCTTTTTGCGCAAGGGTGGGATTCCACGGTAGCATCGAGCTAGGTTCTTGCATTTGATTTTGATTTCGATTTTGATTTCGATTTCGATTTTGATTTTGATTTTGATTTCGATTTGATTTCGGTTTTGCTTTTGCTTCTGCTTTGGGTGGCGCAGCGGTTTACCGCTGCGATAAGAGAATTCACCGCCACCCGGCGGATGCGATCATCACAGACATTTGGGTAGGGTCACCCGCTACAATGGCGGCGTGAGTTTCCGCATCCGGCAATTTGAGACCGCCGATTTCGATGCGCTATGGCGCATCGACCAGGCTTGCTTCGATCCCCAATTGGCGTACTCGCCGCGCGAGCTGGCCTTTTATATGCGCCGTCCCGGATCGTTTACGCTGGTGGCCGAAAGCGCAGACGTCCGGAACAAAAGCCGGAGCGACGGCCCAAACAACGGCGGCCCGCCCGCGGAGAATCCCGGGGTCGCCATTCTAGGTTTCATCGTGGCGGAAACGCGCCGCAGAACCGGACACGTCATCACCATCGACGTGGTCGAGGAAGCTCGGCGGGCGGGCATCGGTTCGGCTTTGCTGCACGCTGCGGAGGAGCAACTGGTGCGAGCGGGCGCGCGCGCCGTGGCGCTCGAAACACCGGTGAATAATGCGGCCGCGATCCGCTTCTACAAACAAAAAGGATATTTCGTGGAAAAGACGGTCACAGGCTACTATTCCAACCAGATGGACGCCCTGGTGATGACGAAAGACCTGGCGCGGGCGCAAACGACTTCCCTCTAGAGACGCTGCTTGCCGCGTCTCCGCTGACTCGGCGCAGGCGCGCGGGTGCGAGACGGTGCAAGCCCCGTCTCTACAGCAAAGTAAGGTATGGCGAAATGAAAATTGCGATCCAGGGAGAACTCGGTTCCTTCAGCCACGAAGCCGCCGAAGCCATGTTGCCGCGGGCGAAGGTAGTCCCGTGCGCGCGTTCGCTCGAGGTCTTCGACCGGGTGCAGCGCGGAACAGTCGACGGCGCCGTGATTCCCATCGAAAACTCGCTCGCGGGTTCGGTCGCCGAACATTTCGATCTGCTGCTCAGTCGCGACGTTCACATTGTCCGCGAGTTTCGGCTGCGCATCGTGCACAACCTGATCGCATTGCCGAACTCGAAGCTTGGAGATATTCGTCGCGTGTTCTCGCATCCCGTGGCGCTCGATCAATGCCGCGACCTGTTTGCAAAGAATCCGAAACTCGAGCCAGTGCCGTTCTACGACACGGCGGGAAGCGTGAAGCATGTGGTGGCCGAAGGCTTGCGCGACGCGGCGGGCATCGCCAGCCGGCGCGCCGCCGAAGTGTATGCGGGAAAAATTCTGAAGTCCGGCATTGAGGACGACAAGAAAAACTTCACCCGCTTCTTCCTGATCAAACGAGGACAGATCAAGCGCGGCAAGGTCGAACAAGGCAAGAGTAAGCACGGAAAGCCGCCATCGGCCCGAAACGCGAATCAGTCGAAGGCGGATAAGACTTCCCTCGCCTTCAGCGTGAAGAATATTCCGGGAGCGTTATTCAAGGCGCTCAGCGTGTTCGCGCTGCGCGACATCAGTTTGAGCAAGATCGAATCGCGGCCCATGCGCGGGCGTCCATGGGAGTATGTTTTTTTTGTCGACCTGCTGCGCGGCGACGATGAAGCCTCGCGCAATGCCCTGCACCATCTAGGCGAGATTACGGACCTGGTGAAGGTGCTCGGAATTTATCCGGAAGCTTGAGGCCGGTCTAGCAGGCTGCCCAAAAAGTCGACCTTGCGGACGCTTGTGTATGTATTACATATATGTACAGCAGCTTGATTTTGGGTGGCGCAGCGCTTCAGCGCTGCGGTAAATGCACTGTATTGAGTGCGGCTTTACAGAGTGCTGAAAAACTAAGTTTCGTATCAGGGTATCGCTTTAGCGATACCGCAAGTCGTTTGAAATCAGATGCCCCTTTAGGGGCCGGACATCGGAATTCGACTTTTTCAGCAAAC